>JANLGB010000155.1 GCA_024653405.1 Candidatus Saccharicenans sp. | reverse complement strand
GTCGGCCGACAGCAGCAGGGCCACCACCTGGGTGTCCTGGATGTAACCCTCGGGGAAGAGCGGCCGGATAGGCCGGTCGATCATCCTGGCCACCAGGATTTCTCGCTCGGATGGTTTTCCCTCGCGCTTGAAGAAGCCACCCGGAATTTTCCCGGCGGCGTAGGTGTTTTCCCGGTAATCCACGATCAGGGGGAGAAAATTCTTTTCGCCCGAAACTTCCTTCTTGCAGGTGGCGGTAACCAGCATGATGGTATCGCCGTAGCGAACCAGGGCTGAACCGTCAGCCTGTTTGCCCACTTTGCCGAGCTCTATGGATAGAGTTCGACCACCGATTTCAATATTAATTGTATTTGACATGTTTGAAACTCAATTAGGCGGCGGATGGCCTATTTTCTAAGGTTTAATTTCTTGATGAGGGCCAAGTACCTATCCTTATCGGTCTTCTTGAGGTACTCCAGCAACCGTTTTCTCTGCCCGACCAGCTTCATCAGACCACGTCTCGAATGAAAGTCCTTCTTGTGGGTCTGAAAATGGGTAATCAGCTGGTTGATCCTTTCAGTCAGGATGGCTATCTGGACTTCCGGGGAGCCGGAATCAGAAGCGTGAACCTGATTGTCCTGAATGATTTTCGTCTTGATTTCTTTCGTTAACACTCTCTCTTACTCCTTATTTTTCCCGTTAATGATAGCAGAAATCAGCTTAAATGTAAAATGTTGAAAAGCTGAGTTTTCGGAAAAGGTTGTTTTCCCCGACCGGGTCCAGCTCAATGGCCGCCGGTCAGGACTTTTTTCCTGGCCAGCAGAGCCCGGGCATAGCGCGATTGCCAGCGGCCTTCGGCCTTTTTGATTTCTTCCAGCCGGGCTTCAATCTCAGCCAGGGTTAAGCGGTTGATTTTCTTGTTTTCCCGGCTCTTATCGGCAGCACCGTCAGCCATCTAACTACCTCCGTTGGATTAAAATGAGCTAATATTGATAGCAAAAATTTCAGCTGAGGGCAAGATTGGTCGGGCCTGGGTCCTGGCCAAAATCGGGGCCAGGGCGTCTCGAGCCGGACCTAACCGGCACCTGCACTAATAAGACCATAGCCCCGGGGCAAATATTAGGCCTGGGCTTTTCCCGGCTCGGGTTTGGGCTAGGTCCGGGCACCGCAGTAAAACCTGGAATTTATCTTAATTCTTGCCACCAGGATTTGTTTAACTGGTTAATAGATATAGCTCAGACTTAGTCCGACAAACGAACCGCTGGCCAGAAAGCTGACCGATAACTTGGGTGTTTGGGTCTTCAACGGCTGGCTTATTTTCTTGCCGGTAAAATAACCGAGCAAAGCCCCGGCCAGAACATCGGAAGCGAAGTGTTTATCCAGCAAAATTCTTGATAGGGAAACTCCTGTGGCGAAAGTATAGAGGAGAGCCTCAAGCCAGGGTTTATCAACCCGGTCGGAAAGCGTGGCCGCCAGGGCCCAGGCCGCAGCCGAATGCCCGGAAGGGAAAGAGTGCCATTTTTCTCGGAAGTTAAACGGATGAAAGGAAAAAGCGCCTTCACCGGTATAAGGCCTGGCCCGGCCCAGCCCGGTTTTCCCTACCTGAACCAGTATTTCGGTCAAAAGCAAACTCTCGGCCGCCAGCAGGAATGTCTTTCTGGTTTCCGGGCTGTGGCTCAGGCAGCTATAAAGATAGCCGGAAGAAACCGCTCCCAGCAAAACCAGCGGCTGGCCCAGCCCGGAAAAAACCCTGGCCCCGGCATAACGAGCAGCTCCGGGCTCGCCTGAAACCCAGAGGTGAATGGACTGGTCAGCCGGGAGGAAAGCCAGGACGGCCACCGAGCCCACGGCCGCTGTCACCAGGTCTTCTTGTTGCCATTGGCCGGGAGAAGTCAGAACCTGGCTGGCCTTCCCGGCCAGATGGCTTAAAAACTGGCCGTTAAGGCGGTCCGGAATATCCGGCTGTTGGGCCCGGAGGACCGGAAGCTTGACCAAAATTAGAAAAGCTGATAACAGCAGGGCCGCCAGATTAAAATAGGAGAACGGTTTCCTTTTTCTATTTCTATTTGGGCGGCTCATTTTTGGCCTGAATGACTCATTCCAGGATTTTATCTCAATTAGACCGTTCAGCCAAATACAATATTTTCAGCTGGGAGGGAACTTGATTCTTAAAGCAGCGAAAGCTCTCCTCTCAGCCGGGAGGGTTAGAATTTTCGGCCGGACTGACCAGGCTTCCGCCAGGAAAAGCTCCATCCGGCTCCGGCCTAGAAGATGAGAAATTCAGGCTCGGCGGGGAACGGTTCAGTGACTGCTGTTAAAATTCGGTTGATAATCAGTCCTTAATCCGTTATTTTTATGGCTGAAAGTGAAGTAACATGAGCGATGAGAAAAAATGGCCAAGACGTGATTTCCTGAAAACTGGTTGCCGGACGGCGATGGCAGCAGCCGGAGTGTTGCTCCTGGGCGGCTGCCGGAAAGAAAGGGAGTTTGACCTTCTCCTTAAAGGAGCTCTGGTGGTTGACGGCAGCGGCCGACCGCCTTACCCAGCCGATGTCGGGCTCAGCGGAAAGTATATTAAATATATCGGAAAAGTAGGAAATGGCCGGGCCCGGCGGGTGATCGAGGTCGAAGGACTGCACCTGGTTCCAGGGTTCATCGATGTCCACAACCACACCGATGTCCAGCTGCTGGTCTGTCCCACGGCTGACGGCCTGGTGCGCCAGGGAATTACCACGGTCATCGGCGGCAACTGTGGTTCTTCCCGCTTTCCCCTGACGGCGGAGATGCTGGAGAACGAGAACGAGTACCTCAGGGCCGAGTTCGGGCTGGAAGCCGACTGGACCGACCTGGAGGGTTTCTTCCACCGCCTTTCCCAGCAGGGAATCGGGATTAACTATGCCACCCTGGCCGGCCAGGGGACCATCAGGGCGGCCGTGGTCGGTTATAACGACCGACAGCCCTCAGCTCCAGAACTCGAGCGGATGAAGGAGCTGGTCCGGCAGGCCCTCAAACAGGGCGCGGTTGGCCTGTCGTCCGGGCTGGAGTACTCGCCCGGAAGCTTTGCTTCCACTGAAGAACTGGTGGAGCTGGCTAAAATGCTGAGACCCAGCGATGGTCTTTACGCCACCCACATGCGGGATGAAGAGGATGGAGTGCTGGAAGCGCTGGATGAAGCCATCACCATTGCCGAACGGGCCGGAGTCAGCCTGGAAGTTTCCCACCTTAAAGTCGGCTATCCTCGCAACTGGCCCAAGATTGACCGGCTGCTGGAGAAAATCGATGAAGCTGCCGCCCGGGGGGTGCGTCTGGCAGCCGATGTTTATCCTTACACCGCCTTTGCCACTGGCCTGAGCATCTTTTTCCCGCTCTGGGTGCGGGAAGGGAAGAAGGAAGATTTTCTCGGCCGGCTGAAAAACCCGGAACTCCAGGGTCGCCTGCAGGCTGCCATTGTCGAGGCGGAAGAGAATGTCGGTTCCTGGGACAGGGTGCTGATTTCATCGGTCCGGTCGGAAAAGAACCGCTGGCTGGAGGGTCTCAACCTGGACCAGGCTTCCCGGCTGCAGAATAAAGACATTTTCAGCTTTATCCGGGACCTGCTGCTGGCAGAAGAGGGTCAGGTGTCCATGGTGTGCTTTGCTATGAGCGAAGATAACCTTAAAAAAATTCTTAAGCATCCCCGGACCTGCCTCTGCACCGACGGCGAGCTGGCTTGCACTGAGGGTGTTCTATCCAGGGGTAAACCCCATCCCCGCTATTACGGCAGCTTTCCCCGGGCCATAGCCGAGTATGTCCGCCGGGAAAAAATCATGCCCCTCGAGCAAATGATCCGGAAAATGACCTCGGCCCCGGCCGAAAAGTTCCGGTTGCGGCGGCGCGGCCTGATAAAAGAGGGCTACCTGGCCGACCTGGTTCTGTTCGACTTGGATAGGATCAAGGATAAGGCCACCTGGTCCGAACCACATCAATACTCCGAGGGCCTGCCCTATGTCCTGGTTAACGGGCAGCTGGTGGTGGAAGAAGAAAAAATTACAGGCAACCTGGCCGGGCAGGTGCTGAGAAAGGACAACCGGGGATGGGTAGTCTGAGAATTTTGCTAAAACCGGGGGGATTCGGCCGGAACTTGCGGCTAACGGTCAAAGATCTCTCCGGGTTTTGGGTTGTCCTTTTTTTGCTGGTCGTCTATAGCCTGGTCCCTGTCCTTCCAGCCCGAGCCGAAGTCCGCCGACTGGAAGCTCAGAGCGGGGATGTTTTTGAGCTCCGCTACCGCCAGCTACAACCGGGTGAGCCCCTGGTTCTGGTCTGGAAGAACCAGGTGGCCGCTTATGCCGGTATTTATTTTGGCGACAGCAGCTACTGGCTCAAGAAGGATGAGGCCAAGACCCAGCTCCTTCTCCTTGGCCTCGACCTGATGGCCAAGCCCGGTGAGAAAAACCTGGAAATAGAGCTCTGGGCCGGAGGGCAACCGGTGGAAAAGCTGTCGCTGGTATTGGAAGTGGTGGCCAGGGATTTTCCCCGCCGGAAACTGACGGTGGACCAGAAGTATGTCACCCCGCCCCGGGAAGTTCTGGCCAGGATTAAAAGGGAAGCCGAACTGCTGGCCCTGGTTTACAGCACGACCAGCCCCGACTGGCTGGCGGCTGGCCCGTTTATGCTGCCCTGCGAGGGGAAGCTGACCCCAAATTTCGGCCAGCAGCGGATTTACAATAATGTCCCGCGCTCGGTCCACACCGGGGTGGATATCGCCGTGCCGGCTGGCCATCCCATCCAGGCCATGAATTCGGGGCGGGTGGTCCTGGCTTCTGACCTCTATTATTCTGGTAAGACGGTCATCATCGACCACGGTCTGGGCCTGTTCAGCAGCTATTCCCATCTATCAAAATTGCTGGTTAGAAGGGGAGAGTTGGTCAGAGCTGGCCAGGTGGTGGGACTGGCCGGGTCCACCGGCCTGTCGACCGGGCCCCATCTCCACTGGGCAGTCAGAATCTACGAAGCCCGGGTCGACCCGCTGGCTCTTCTGGAACTGGGATTCTGAATCAGTTGCTGCCAGTCCGCCGGTTCAAAACAGCAACAGCTTATTCATTTATTGTTTCCTTGAATCACTTCTTCAAATAAGTGGCCAGCCAGTCCAGAACTGTCTTCCACCACAGCTGGGCGTTAAGCGGTTTCTGGATGAAGTGGTCTTCATCCGGAAAATAAAGCAGCCGGCTGGGAACACCCATCCGCTGCAGCGAGGTGAAGAATTGCAGCCCCTGTTCTAGCGGTACCCGAAAATCGTTGGCGCTGTGAACAACCAGGGTCGGGGTCTTGAAATTCTGAACGTAGGAGCTGGGCGAAAATTTCTGGTACATTTCTGGGTTGGTCCAGGGCGTGCCCCGGTATTCCCATTCTGGGAACCACAGTTCTTCGGTGGCTCCGTACTCCGAGCGCAGGTCGAACACGCCGGAGTGGCTTACCAGGCAATCAAAAATATCCGTCTGCCCGGCAATCCAGTCGA
>JANLGB010000154.1:1682-5542 GCA_024653405.1 Candidatus Saccharicenans sp. | reverse complement strand
TCGGGAAAGTATCCATCCGTAAGTTGTCGGCTCAAGCTGAATTTGCCAGATTGATAGATATTCAGCGGGTAGTCTGGAAACATCCAGACCTCGATTTGACGCCGGTCCACCAGTTCTGCATTTCCACCTTTATGGGCGGGCTGGTGCTGGGAGCCTTTGTCGGGGAGGAACTGGCCGGTTTTGTCTATTCCTTTCCTGCTATCTATAATGGAAAATTCTGTCATCATTCGCACCTGCTGGCAGTGCTGCCTCAATTCCAGGGATACGGCCTGGGCAAAAAATTGAAGTGGGCCCAGCGCCGGGAAGTGCTGAAGCTGGGGCTGGACCTAATCACCTGGACCTACGACCCGATGCAAAGCCGGAATGCCAACCTCAATTTTCATACCCTGGGAGTAATCTGCCGGACTTACCTGCCGGATTTTTACGGAGAAACGCCGCAGCTCCGTCTGGGGCCGGGAATCCCGACCGACCGCTTACTGGTAGAATGGCCCATCAAGTCAGCCCGGGTCCAGAAGAAGGCCGAAGAAAAAGAGGAAAAGAGCCTGGACCTCAGTTTCCTGCCCAAAGCCCTGGAAGGTTACCGGACCGAGGATGGCAGCTATCAGCCGGGACAGCCCAACCTGAAGCTGGCGGCCCCGGTCTTTTTGGCCGAAACCGTGCGCGACGTCCGGGCCCTCCAGCCGACGCCAGGGGTAATTGCCAGCTGGCAGGCCGCTTTGAGGCAGGTCCTGACCCACCATTTCCAACGGGGCTATGCCATTGTTGATTTTATTTTTGGC
The DNA here is from genome assembly GCA_024653405.1 of Candidatus Saccharicenans sp. Classification (GTDB taxonomy): domain Bacteria; phylum Acidobacteriota; class Aminicenantia; order Aminicenantales; family Saccharicenantaceae; genus Saccharicenans. The sequence goes on along the minus strand of JANLGB010000154.1, from coordinate 4,763 downwards.
GAGCAGTGTTACTACCTGTTGAAGAAGATGCCCGAGGGGAAGACTGGCAAATAGGGACTATTTCCGGAGGAAGAAGTAAGAGGTAGCAGGAATGGGAATGGCAAACAGGGGGCAGGAAATAGAATTGGAGCCAAAAGGGAGGCCAAAAAGTAAATCTGGCAAAAAGCCGGGCTCAGACTGGAAAAAGGACCGAAAAAAAATAAAAAAATAATAAAAATAAGAAAATCAGGCTGATTTTCAAGCCCGATTAAAAGGCAGGTGAAACATGGCCATCGAAAGAATTGAGCTTAATTATTTACGACTGCCCTACGTTCATTTCTTTGAGACCAGCTTCGGCCGGGCTTACGACCGGACTTTTATCATCATTCGCGTTTACCAGGAGGGACTGGTGGGTTACGGCGAATGCGTGGCCGAAGAAAAACCACTTTACAGCGGCGAAACTACGGAAACGGCCTGGCATGTTCTCAAAGACTTTTTGATTCCACTGGTTTTCAGCCGGGGGATAGTTGAACCCGAGGATTATTATGAAGCCGCCAGGGTTTTCCGCGGCAACCAGATGGCCAAAGCCGGGCTGGAGTTGGCCCTGTGGGACCTGAAAGCCAAGAAACAAGGCCTTCCCCTGGCGAAACTCTGGGGCGGCGTGCGGGAAGAAATCCCGGCCGGGGTTAGCCTGGGCATAGAGGATTCGCTGCCCGAGCTCCTGAGCCGCATAGAGGATTATCTCAGCCAGGGCTACGAGCGGATCAAGATCAAGATCAAGCCGGGCTGGGATGTCGAGGTTTGCCGGGCGATAAGAGAAAAATATCCGGAGCTCCTGCTCCAGGCTGACGCCAACGGAGCTTATTCCCTGGAGCAGGCCGAGCACCTGAGGAAACTCGATGCCTTTAAATTGCTGATGGTGGAACAACCTTTCCCGCCTTACGACCTCTGGGACCACAGCCGGTTGCAGAAAAAGATGACCACGCCGCTGTGCCTGGACGAGAGCATCATTTCTTTTGACTCGGCCCGGGCGGCCCTGGAAATGGGAAGCTGTCGCATCATTAACATCAAGGTGGGAAGAGTCGGCGGGATAATCGAAGCCCGCAAGATCCATGATTATTGCCAGCAATGGGGGGTCGGGGTGTGGTGCGGCGGCATGCTGGAGAGCGGCATCGGCCGAGCGGCCAACCTCCATATTGCCACCCTGCCCAATTTCAAGTACCCCAATGACCTGTCAGCCAGCGCCCGCTATTACCAGGAAGATTTGATTGAGCCACCGATTGTGCTCAGCCGGCCCGGTTGCATCCGTGTGCCTGATGGGCCGGGCCTCGGTGTCAACCCGGTTGAAGAACGCCTGGAAAAGGCAACCGTGAGAAAAGAGATTCTTAAACCCTAATTGGTATAAGCCCTGGAGGTCCCAGGTGGCCCATCTGAGAAAGTTAAGTTATTCGGCTTTCCTGGTAGGAGAGTCCGGTTCGTTGGTAAAATTGGCCTGGGGATGATTGTATAAAATGGCCAGATTTAGCTGGTCCTGGGAATGTTCAATATTTTTGAAAACGAAGAATGCGGAGAATTGATAGTATGACTGAGGACAGAAAGAAACTTTATCCGGAGTCAAAAGTTGAGCTCACTCCCTTCGTGGCCAGGCATTATGACCGGCTCTTAAATCTAATTTCTTTAGGTTTCTACGGCCGTTTTATTGCCCGGGCTATAGAGGAGCTGAGCCTAGCCGCCGGGGACTCCATCCTGGACCTGGGCTGCGGCACCGGACGGAATGCCTCCCTGATGCTCGAGAAATTGGGCCCGGCCGGGAAGATTAAGGGATTGGACTTGTTGCCCGAAATGCAGGAGCAATTTGAGAAAAGGTTTGAAAAAGAGCCCAGAGTGACTTTCAGGAGGCAGCGGATTGATGTGGCTTTTGACCTGGGAGAGAAATTTGACCTGGTCTTTATCAGCTTTGTCCTTCACGGGTTCCCGCCAGCGGTCAGGGAAATAATCCTGGATAATGCTGTTCGCCACCTGAAACCGGGCGGGAGACTGGCCATTCTTGATTATGCCGAGTTTAACCTGGAGGACAAAGGATTTCTATTTCGCTGGGTCTTCAATAAATTTGAGTGCACCTATGCCCGGGATTTTATTCAGTATGATTGGAAGAAGATTCTCGGGGAGTGCGGTTTCCGGGTCGAGGGGGAAGAATATTATTTTAGGAATATAATCCGCCTCTTAAGAGCCAGACTGAAAGGTGATTAAACCAACTTCAGGGGCCGCCGGGTTTGCAGGTGACCCGGTGCCCGAGTTTCAAGCTGAGCGGACCAGGGTTGGGTGTTCACTTCCCGGCGCATGATGGTAGAAGGAAGAATCTTAAGGCTTGGTCTGCCTGAGTCAGCCGGGGCTCTGATTACTGCCTGACCTGAGAACTCTACCTGGTTTAAGCCCGCCAGCAGTTAATGGCCGGCAGGCCACACCGGACAGGATGGCCAGTGTTTTGTGACCTGGTTCGGGGCCCTGGTTTTAGGCCGGCCAGAGAATTTTGCCTTGATAAAATGAACTCTGTTCAAGCCGAAGGTCAGCTCAGTAGTCAGGGCTTAAATATTTAAGTATAAGGAAAAAATTAAGCTATAATTAAGTCTAAGGAAAATGAGCATCCTGTTATCATTATCCCGGTCAGACCATAAAAGGAGTAGACAATGAAAAATCTGGTGATACTCGGAGCTGGGACGGGGGGCACCATCATGGCTAACAAGCTGGTTGGTCCTCTAAGAAAACGGGGCTGGAAAATCACGGTCATAGATAAAGATGATAACCATTATTACCAGCCGGGCTTTCTGCTGGTGCCTTTTGGCTTCTATCAGCCAGAGGACCTGGTGCGGAGACGCTCTCATCTTCTGCCGCGCGGGGTGGAATTTTTAACCGCAGAAGTGGAAGAAATAAAGCCACAGTCTAAGTCAGTAAAGTTAATCGATGGGCGGGAAATAACATACGACTTGCTGCTGATTGCCACCGGGACCCACCCTCGCCCGGAGGAGACGCCCGGGATGCTGGAAGGCTGGCGACAGAACATTTTCGATTATTATTCCCTTGACGGGGCCGCGGCCTTGGCCG
>JANLGB010000154.1:0-1672 GCA_024653405.1 Candidatus Saccharicenans sp. | reverse complement strand
GGCCGAAAAATTGCAGGACTTCAAGGAAGGGGTGCTGGTGGTCCACGTCAACGAGATGCCCATCAAGTGTAATGTCTCGCCGCTGGAATTTGCCTTCCTGGCCGACTGGTATTTCCGGAAAAAGGGAGTGCGGGACGATATCAAGCTGGTTTACTTAACGCCGATCTCCGGGGCTTTTACCAGACCGGTCGCTACCCGCTACCTCGGCGACCTCCAGGCCGAGAAAAAAATTGAGGTCGAAAGCTTTTTCATGACGGAAAGAATTGACCCGGCCAAGGGCCAGGTCGTTTGCTATGACGGCCGGGAAGTTCACTTTGACCTGCTGGTGACTATTCCGACCAACATGGGGGCCGAGCTGATTAAACGTTCGGGCCTGGGCGACGAGATGAACTATGTGCCGGTGGATGAGTCCGGTTTTCGCTCGGAAAAATATGCAGATATATTCGTGCTGGGCGATGCCGCCGGGAATGATTGGACCAAGGCCGGCTCGGTGGTCCATTTTGCTTCAGAAATTCTGGATAAGATTATCCTGGCAGAATTAGACGGCCGGAAAGCGGAAATCAAGTTTGATGGCCATGCCAACTGTTTCATCGAAACCGGGTTCGGGAAGGCGGTGGTCATAGACTACAACCGCGAAATTGAGCCACTTCCAGGCAAATATCCCCTGCCGCTCATCGGGCCGATGTCTCTGCTGAAGGAAACGCGGATTAACCACTGGTCGAAATTAGCCTTTGAATGGATTTACTGGCACTGGCTGCTTAAGGGACGAGCCGTGCCTTTCGTCCCGGCCTTGATGTCCATGAAGGGCAAGAAAGACGTCAGGCCGGAGGAACCCTGAGGGCCAAGGCCTGAAGCCCGGCCTGATCCAGCTGGTTCGGGGGCGGACAAATAAGTTTCTTCTTAAATTCAATTTAGCTTTATCCTTTCCGACTAAATTTCAGGTCCAGGGCGGTCTGCCGTTGATTGAACAATGAAAGAGATTTTGGAAAATAATGGTTGCTTCAGGTGGGCAATTATGGTATTTAGTTATTTAGTCCGTTTACATAACTTGAGGTAATAAATTAAATTTCAGGAGGAAATTAGATGAAAAGAGTGATGAAAAATCTATCTGTGGTCCTGGCCTCTCTGTTCCTGCTCAGTCTGCTGGTCAATCCGGCTCTGGCTGGAGTCAAGTTTGGAGTTAAGGGCGGAATTACTCTGGCCAACGTCAAGTCGGTGCCCGACACCTTTGAAGGTTACAGTTGGGAAACCAAGATGGGGCTGGCCGGCGGCATTTCCATGGAGATTGGCCTGCCCGGACCATTCTCCATCCAGCCAGAAGTGCTTTATGTTCAGAAAGGAGCCAAGATTTCATTCTCCGAGGAAGGAATCACCGGGACCTTCAAAGCTAACATCGATTATATTGAGATTCCAGTGCTGCTGAAATACAACCTGGTTACTGGTGGATTGACCAGGCCCTCTGTCTATGTCGGACCCTACTTCGGCTTCAATACCAGTGCCAAATTTGTTTTGTCGGTAACCGGCTATCCGGACCAAACAGAGGATATCAAGGACGACATCAAGAATACGGAATTCGGGGCTGTGTTTGGCGTGGGACTGACCCAGAAGCTTGGCTTGTTTAGAATCACTTTGGATGCCCGTTATGACCTGGGTCTTTCCAACATTCTTGAAG
>JANLGB010000153.1:4471-5565 GCA_024653405.1 Candidatus Saccharicenans sp. | reverse complement strand
TATCATCTTTCCGACTGGTGTAAACGGCATAGGTCAGCATCAGGCCCCAGCCGGCACCGGTGGACCAGGCCGACTGGGTAAAAGCCTGCAGCCAGGTGGCCGGGTCGGCCAGCCTGGACCAGTCCGGGACAAAAAGATAACGCAGGCCAAGACTGGCTCCGGGCAGTGTCACTGCTCTGACTGCAGCCACCACCAGGAACAAGAAAAGAGAGGGCACCAGGATTTTATTTATCCTTTCGACCCCCTTCTGGATTCCCTTGTAAATGATCAGGCCACATAGAACGATGGCCACAGCTTGAAACAGAAGGTTCTGCCAGCGGTTGTGGAGAAAGCTGTTCCAAACGGCCGCCGTATCCAGGCCCTGGTGCAAAGCACCCTGCAGGGCCAGGACAAAATACTTGGCGCACCAGCCGGTGACCACGGCATAGTAAAAGGTGATTAACATACAGACCGCTACTATCCAGCCGCCCATCCAGGTGAATTTCTGGCCGATGAAATCGCGGAAACCGCCGATCGGGCCCATTCTGGTCTTGCGGCCGATGGCCATTTCCACCATCAGTAAGGGAGCTGACCACAAAAGAAGCGCCAGAATGTACACCAGGACAAAAACCCCGCCGCCATACTGGGCCGCCATCCTGGGAAAACGCCAGATGTTGCCGGTACCTACGGCCATGCCGATGGCCGCGGCTATAAAACCCAGGCGGGAGACGAATTGCTCTCTCTGGCTCAAATTGACCTCCGTCAATTGTTCCGCGCTAATTCAAAGGAAGCATTATAAGAAAATTCGGCGGCCAGAAACAAATCAATTCTGAAACTATCTGGCCAGTGCCAATTAGAATGTCAGGCGCAGTCCAGCCCGGAGGCTGAAACCGGAAAGATTTATATCGGCTGTCCTGGGATTCACCACCCCGGGGTCGGTCGGCAGACGGTCGCGGACAAAAAGAGCCGGGTAATATTTATCAGCCCTTTCCACCAGCCAGTAATAGAGCTGGCCCTCTTCTGTTCTCTGCAGACCGTCGGAATCTAAATAAAAATTCTTGCCTTCAAAATTCCGGACCCGGGCATAACGGTAGGCAGCTTCGGCATAGACCTGA
>JANLGB010000153.1:0-4461 GCA_024653405.1 Candidatus Saccharicenans sp. | reverse complement strand
GACCTGAAGCCAGGCAGTCACCGGCCACTGGACCCCGGCCGCCTCCTGCCAGCCGATATTCATCCCCGAGGCTCGACCTTTCCATTCCAGGTAACGGTCAGCCTGCTCCAGCCGGTAAAGATAGCTGACCCTGGCCAGGTTGACTTCAACCCCAGCTCTGATATAAAAAATATCCACCGCATAATAGAGAACTGACAGGCGAAAGGCCAGGTCTCTTACGCCTGGTCTGGTGATAATTTTATGGTCCAGACCATCCAGGCTGAAGCTGACGACCGAGGTTTTTGACCCCTGCAGATAATCAAAACCCAGGCCCAGGAAAATTTGACGCCGGAGTGGATAGAAGCAATCGAGCCCGTAAGTCCAGACCAGATGCAAACCGCTCAGGTCAGCCTGCCGCCCGGAATTGAGCTCGGCCAGATAATAACGGGTAACGCCCTGGGCTGCCTGATTTAAATCTCCTGGCGATAGGTACAGGCCACCGGCCATGGCCGTGAGCTTTAAATATATCGGGGCCGTCCTTTCCCGGGCGGTCCGGGATGGCCTGGCTGCAGGCGGCGGAGTCTCCACCCGGGTGACCACGGCCGGGAGCGGCGGCTTGATTGTTACCCCGGCCTCGAGCACTTCCACCAGGCTTTCGTGGACATAGCCGCGCAAGCGAGAGCCGTCGGCTTTAGTCACCACCACCTCAAACCATTCGCCCTCTTTTCTCTCCGCTTCCAGTTCCGTCCCTTCCGGCACCTGCCAGACCATCTCGCTGCCGATATCAGGTTTAAGGCGGATATTGGCCTGTTCACTCACCACTTTTAGCCGGATCTTCTGAACCTGACTTGGAAGTGGGAAGACAAGGTTGGAAAACAGCGCCAGGAATACCAGAACAAAAACAGCGGCCCTTTTCATAATTATTCCCTTCTGCTTTTAAGCGTATAGAACAACAAGGCAAAAAACAAGTCACAATTTCTACCCGGAAAAAAATATTTTTAGAAATACACTCCAGGCCAGAGGAAAAAGAGAGCTGCGGCCGAACTACCAGTCCTGGGTCAGCCTGGCTGCCCGTCCGGCCTGTGACCAACAACCGACTATGACTTGAGGATGAGCCGACCGGCATAAATGGCCGCCAGGCCCAGTTCCTCTTCTATTCTCATCAGCTGATTGTACTTTTCCACCCTTTCCCCGCGACAGGGAGCTCCGGTTTTGAGCTGGCCGGTTCCCATAGCCACGGTGAAATCGGCAATGAAGCTGTCGACGGTTTCACCGCTGCGATGCGAGACCATGGCCGTCCAGCCGGCCCGGCGGGCGGTTTCGATAGCCTGGATAGTTTCGGTCAGGGTGCCGATCTGGTTGAGCTTGATCAGAACTGAGTTGGCAATGTTTTCCGCTATTCCCTTTTTAATTCTCTCCACGTTGGTCACGAAAATGTCATCGCCGACCAGCTGGATTTTTTGGCCGAGTTTCCGGTTCAGAAGCTGCCAGCCTTCCCAGTCATCCTCGGCCAGGCCGTCCTCGATGGAAATTATCGGGTACTTTTCCACCCAGCCGGCATACATTTCTACCATTTCTTCGGCTTTTATCTTCCTCCCCTCGGTCCTCAAAATATAAAGGCCATCCTCATAAAACCCACTGGCCGCTGGGTCCATGGCAATGGCCACCTGTTCGTAGGGCCGGTAGCCGGCCTTCTCGATGGCTTCTACAATCAGGTCCAGGGCTTCTGAGTTCTTCTTCAAGGCCGGGGCAAAGCCGCCCTCATCGCCCACCCCGGTGGAATAACCTCGACTCTTGATAACGCTCTTGAGCGACTGATAAATTTCGCTGCCCCAGCGCAGGGCTTCCCTGAAATCCGGGGCACCAACCGGGGCAATCATGAATTCCTGCAGGTCCGGCCCCTGCCAGTTGGCGTGGACGCCGCCGTTCAGGATGTTGAAAAAGGGAACGGGCAGCAGCCGGGCCTCAAGCCCGCCCAGATAACGATAAAGAGGCAGGCCCAGCGCAATCGCGGCCGCCCGGGCCGCAGCCAGGCTGACTCCGAGGATGGCATTGGCCCCCAGGCGGCTCTTGTTGGCCGTGCCGTCCAGAGCCAGTAACCGGCCGTCCAGCCCGGCCTGGTCGCAGGCATCCAGCCCACAGATTTCGGGGGCAATAAGCTTATTGACATTGTCGACAGCCTTGAGCACGCCCTTGCCGCCATAGCGTTTTTTATCACCGTCTCTCAGCTCGAGGGCTTCATGGACGCCGGTGGAAGCTCCGGAAGGGACACCGGCCCTGGCCAGCGTTCCGTCTTCCAGCCGAACCTCCACCTCTACGGTGGGATTACCACGGGAATCAAGAATTTCCCTGGCTTTAATCAAGGCTATTCTGGTTTTCATGGGCTTTCTCCTAAAAGAAAGAATGTGATTTTTTAGCCAATTTTAGCACAGCGGCCCGGACAAATCTAATCCACCCTTAAAATCCCGCTTCTCATTTTCGCCCGGTTTTAATAAAATTAAATAGCAGCGCCTGATGCCCGGATAAGATAAGCCGGCATCAGCCTGAAGAGAAGAAAGGTACAGAGGGATGGACATACTGGAAATCATCCTGAAGTTAGTCCTGGCTGTGACCCTGGGCGGACTGATCGGCATTGAACGCGAAGCCAGCCAGAAACCGGCCGGCTTCCGGACCAACATCCTGGTCTGCGTCGGTTCAGCCATGCTGATGAGCCTGGCCGTGGGCCTGGTGCAGGGTTCCAGCGCCACTCCGGATACGTTGATCCGCATGGCGGCCGGGGTAGTCACGGGAATCGGTTTCCTGGGAGCCGGTACTATCATCCAGGCCCGGGGCATGGTTATCGGGCTGACCACCGCCACCACCATCTGGGTAGTGGCCGGACTGGGTCTGGTCATCGGAGCCGGATACTATATCCCGGCCTTGATCCTGACTGCCATGATCATCGCCACCCTGGTGGCTTTCAGAAAAATTGAAGACCTGTATCTCAAGAAAAATGTCTATCATTACCACCTGAAGTATAAAGACGCCCCCGACCTTCTCTCCCGCCTGCGCAAGCTGAGCTTTCATCATGGGGTTAAACTGGAACGCCTCAGCATCAAGAAGGACGGGGCCTTCCTTATCCTGAATTTCTCCACTGTGGGCAGCGAGGAAAAAGAACAGGAATTTAACGATGGACTGATGAACCTGGGACAGCTGGAGGAATTCCGGGTTGATTGAAAGCCGCCTGCTGCTGGCCACTACCAACCGGGGCAAAATCCGGGAATTGAAGAAACTGCTCCTGGGTCTGCCGTTCAAGATAGAATCTCTGGATAAGTATCCTGAATTCGGCCGCTACCGGGAGACCGGCCAGACGTTTGAGGAAAACAGTCGTGGCAAGAGCCTGTTTTATAGCCGAAGCTACCCGGGACTGGTCCTGGCCGAGGATTCGGGGCTGGAAGTCGAAGCCCTGGACGGTCAGCCCGGGGTTTACTCGGCCCGGTTTTCCGGCAGCCGGGCGACTGACGAGAAGAACATCCGGAAGTTATTGCGACTGCTGAAGGGCGTTCCCTGGCCGCGGCGCCGGGCCCGCTTCGTCTGCGTGGCCAGCCTGGCCAAACAGGGCCGGATAGTCAAATGCTTCAGGGGCAGCGTCAGCGGCTACATTCTGAACGAGCCCGACGGCCGAAATGGTTTTGGCTATGACCCGGTGTTTTATTATCCACCCCTCAAAAAATCTTTCGCCCGGTTAAGAGCTGAAGAAAAAAATCGGGTCAGCCACCGGGGAAAAGCCCTGGAAAAGGTGCGTCATTTCCTGGCCGCCAGCTGGCAAAGGCAGAGCTGAAGTTCTGGCCTAAATCCATTTTTTTATTATTTAACCGCCAGCTTATCTGCAATCACCTTTAACTATCCTGAATTGCTCTCCGGAAGGTCAACTTATGTTTACCGAACTGGCCTGATGTCAACCGCCTTTTACCACCAGGATAAATTCTTGAGCCCACAACTTGTTTTTTATCTGTAAGTTAAACCCGGCCATGGTCCTGGTCTGTTTCTGGCATCAGCCAAAAATGAAAGGAGGTTCACCATGACCGGAGGTCTTAAAAAATGCCTGGCCCTTGTGGCCTTGCTGGCGGTCCTGGCTCTCAGCCTGAGCTACGCCCAGACTCAGCCGAAGGCCGGCGCTACCAAAATTAACATTAACACGGCCACGGTAACCGAACTCCAGGCCCTGCCGCGCATCGGCCCCAAGGTGGCCCAGAGAATCGTGGATTACCGGACCCAGAACGGACCCTTCAAGAAGGTGGAAGACATCATGAAGGTCCGGGGGATCGGAGAAAAAGTTTTCAGCCAGATCAAGGACCTGATCACGGTAGGCGACACCAAGTAAGGAGCTGGACCCGAGGGCAGGAGAGAACAGTGGTTCTTTCCTGCCCTTTTTTTCAGCTCTTATTCGCCGGGTGAGTTCCCCGCCCGGCGATGGTCAGGAACGAGGATGTGAGTTGCGGT
>JANLGB010000152.1:1616-5579 GCA_024653405.1 Candidatus Saccharicenans sp. | reverse complement strand
GCGCCGCCATGAAGGTCATCTCTTTCCTCACCGACTATGCCGTGGTCGACAGGATCATCAATCACCTGAGGCTGACATTTGTCGCCGACAGACCCCCTCCTCCCCATAACGCCTATCAGGAAGTCCTGATCGCCGCCGAGTCCTCGACTGAATATTTTTCGTGATTCTCTCCTTCCCCAGCAGGAGAAGTCCCTATGATTTTTCGGCGCTTTCCAGCGTCCGGCGCGCTTCTTGACCTGTCCCAGATAACTTCCGCTTGTGCTTGACATCGCTCCGGCCTCACTTTATATTTCCTCACGATGGTTGGAGGGGAGAATAGGGGCGAAGATGAGCCGTCAGCCAGCGCAGCTGAAAACCAAATTCCTACAAATTGCAAAACCGGTGCTATCAATTTTTATAATCATTACTTTCTTCATCATCGGCCTCTGTCCTCTGCTGGCAGCCGTCGGCAGTGAGGATAGACTGCGGCAGAAGCTGCCTTCTCCGTTAGTTTCAGTCAAGCCGGTCCCGCCCGCTAAGGCTGTCTCTCCCGGTGACATCTTTGAGCTGACCCTGGAACTGACCATCGCTCCAGGCTATCACATAAATTCTCAGAAACCGGAAGACGAGTTGTTGGTGCCGACCTCGGTCGAGTTGAAGAAAAACCCGGCAATGGAACTCAAAGAGGTCTTTTTCCCAGAGGCTAAGGAGAGAAAATTCAAATTCTCGGATAAGCCGCTGTCTGTTTACGAAGGCCAGGTCAAGATCAAGCTAAAAATAGAACTAGCTGAAGATGTCTGCGGCAGCAGTCTGGAGCTGGAGGGGCAGGTCCGCTACCAGGCCTGCGATGAGGAAGCCTGCCTGCGCCCGGCCTCTGTCCTTTTTAAGTCTACCATCAAGATTGCTTCCTGAGCCGTTAAGGGCCGGGCTTCCAACCTGACGGCATTCACTCCTGTATTTTATTTGCCGTGACGGCGAACCACCATGACAGAATAGCCAGCCCGGGATTAGCTGCCCAGCTTTAGTTCCCCTAAGATAAAAACAGGCCGCTCACAGTAGGTTCTTCAGCCATCAGCCTATTCTATTTGGCTTCGTATATAAAGCAGGCTCAGGTTCAGCCAGAATAAACAAAAATTAACCAAGAAAAGGCCTGAGGTCCTGGCCCTGCCCCCACCCCCATTTGTAAAAATGTCCAATTTCTGGGATAATGAATAAAACTCATGGAAAGGATTTCAGATGAAAAAATCAGTTTCGCTGGCTTTAAGCCTCATTCTAATTGCTTTCTCCCTGGTGGTTTGTTCGGGCAAGAGTTCCTCTTCCCAGCTGACCATGTCTCCGGAAAAAGCCAAACCTGGTGAGACCGTCACCTTTTCTTATATTCCAGCCGATAAGAACCTGGCTTCCCGCCAGGCCTTCAGTCTTTACGTTTACTCCTATTCGAAGGAACTGCCTAAAGTCCAGGCCGTTGAACTTAAAAAGAGCGGCAAGAAATGGACCGGAAGCTACGCGGTCGATAAAGAGGCCTACGGTCTGGTGGCCAAGGTCAAACTGGATAAAGACACGGAAGACAACAACCAGGGAAAGGGCTACATCTTTGCTCTCTATCGACCCGACGGCAAGGTCCTTCCCGGTCACAAAGCCGGCCTGGCTTTAGCCTACACCTCCTGGGGAGAGCTGGCAGGTATTAACAGGGACCTAAACGAAGCTCTGCGGCTGACCGAAGAAGACTTCCTGGCCAACCCGGCCAGCAAGAAGGAATTTGTCAACAGCTACCTGCGGTTGCTCCAAGCTACCAAGAAGGAAGGTTGGGAGCAGAAATCCAAGGATTTCCTGGACGAAATCTCCAGCCTGCCCGACCTGGATGACTCCACCCTGGTGACGCTTTATCGTTTTTATGCCCAGACTGGAAACCAGGAAAAGGCCATGGCCATGGTGGAACAGGCCCAGAAAAACCCCAAGGGCGAATTCTTCCAGATCCAGGCCCTGATGCAATTCCAGAGCATCCAGGACCCGAAAGACAGGCTGGAGTTTGTCCGGCAATTCCAGGCCGAATATCCCGATTCCAAGTATACCGAGTCCATCATCGGCATGATTACCCAATCCCTTTTCCAGGAGAAAAAGCTGGAAGAAGCCAACCTGTTCCTGCAGGAAAACCGGCTTAAAGCCCAGCCCTACTATTTCTACGCGGTAGCCAACCAGGCCAGCCAGGAAGGCCAATCTCCACTGGCCCTTAAAGCTCTGGATAACGGGCTATCCCTGCTGTCCGAGCACCTGGCCAACCCTGATAAGTACAAACCGGCCTACTACACCGAAGAAGAATGGTTGGAAGAAATGCAGACCAGCCTTGGAGCCATGATGCTCAGCCTGAAAGGCAACCTGCTCTGGAAGCAGGGAAAACTGGCCGAGGCCGCCGCCTCGCTCGGCCAGGCTTACGAAGACAGCCAGGGCCAACAGTCGGGTATTGCCATGGATTATGCCCGGGTGCTGCTGGAGAACAAAAACTTTAACCGGGCCTTTCAAGTTCTGGAAGCTACGGTCGGCCGAGGTTATACCGGTTCCGATATCATGGACCTGCTTAAACAGGCCTACGTTGGAGTCAAGGGCACGGATAGCGGCTGGGACGAGTACCGGGCCGGCCTTGAAACCGGAGCCACCGAAGCTCTCCGGGCGGAACTGCAGAAGAAAATGATCGATGAGGCAGCTCCAGCTTTTGAACTCAAAGACCTGGAAGGCAAAGCAGTCAAGCTGGCCGATTACCAGGGCAAGGTGGTCATTCTTGATTTCTGGGCCACCTGGTGCGGTCCCTGCCTTGGCTCTTTCCCCGGAATGAAGAAACTGGTGGAAGAATATCAGAAAGATCCTTCAGTAGCCTTCGTCTTCGTCAACACCTGGCAGGACGAAGCCAACAAGGAACAGGTGGTCAAAGAATTCCTGGAAAAGAACCAGTATCCCTTCTACGTCCTGATGGACACCGAGGATAAGGTGGTGGCCGACTACGGTGTTTCGGGCATTCCGACCAAGTTCGTCATCGACCCCAGGGGCAAGATTCGGTTCAAGAGCATCGGTTTTGAAGGCGACAGCGAAAAGATGATCAAAGAAGTCAAGTTGATGATCGACCTGGCCAGAGGAAAATAAACAAGAAAATTAAATAAAAGGGATTGACCGGCAAGATATCAGTCCGGTTTTAGAAAAGCAAATTGCTCCAGCCTTTACCACCGGTCTGAAAGGTCGGAGACTTTGAAACCTGAGGTGTTAGAATGAGCGGAGAAAAAAAGCCAAGAATCGAAACTGAAATCATCCACTCCGGCTACCATCCCGACCCGGTAGCCCACAGCGTCTCTCCCCCCATCTACCAGACCTCAACCTTCGGCTTTGACAGCGCTGAGCAGGGAGCGGCTCTTTTTGCCGGGAAAGAAAAAGGATTTATTTACACCCGGCTGGGTAATCCCACCATCCAGGCCCTGGAAGAAGCCTTGGCCACCCTGGAAAAGGGATACGGAGCCTTGGCCACGGCCACGGGCATGGCCGCCGTTTCCACCATCTACCTGACTTTCCTGGAAAAAGATGCCCATATGATCGGAACCTCTGCCCTCTACGGACCGTCGCGAACCATCATCGAAACCGAGTTGGTACGTTTTGGGGTCAGTGCCGATTTCCTGGATACTTCCAGGACCGCAGAAATTAAGAAGCGGATCAGGAAGAATACCAGACTACTGTTTATCGAAAGCCCGGCCAACCCGACCATGGCCATCACCGACCTCAGGGCCTGTGCCGAAATAGCCCGGGAGAATAATTTGCTGCTGGTGGTCGATAATACCTTTGCCTCCCCCGTCCTGCAGAACCCTCTCCAGCTCGGGGCAGACGTGGTTATGCACAGCCTGACCAAGTTCATCAACGGCCACAGCGATGTGGTTGGCGGGGTGATCATCAGCCGAACTGAGGAATTGCACAAGAGATTGCAGAAAGTGCTCAGGATGCACGGCG
>JANLGB010000152.1:0-1606 GCA_024653405.1 Candidatus Saccharicenans sp. | reverse complement strand
GCCCAGGAAAATGCTCAAAAAATTGCCGCCTGGCTGGAAGCTCACCCCCGGGTGGCCTGGGTAAACTACCCCGGCCTAAAGAGCCATCCCCAGTATGAACTGATGAAAAAGCAGATGAAAGGTCCGGGCTCAATGATCTCCTTTGGCCTGAAGGGTGGCTATGAAGCCGGGCTGAAGTTGATCAACAGCGTCAGGCTCTGCACCCTGGCCGTATCTCTGGGTGGAATAGAAACCTTGATTCAGCACCCGGCCAGCATGACTCATGCCTCGGTGCCCAGGAAAGAGAAAGAAGAAGCCGGTATTACAGATGACCTGATAAGGCTGTCGGTCGGCTGTGAGAACGTCGATGACCTGATCGACGACCTGGAGCAAGCCCTGGCCAGGAGCTAAAAGGACAGGAGACGGTATCAATCCCGGGGGCAGAAGAGCCCGGAAATATCCTGCCTAAATTCAGGTTAAAAAAAAGAATTAGACCCCGTCCAGAATAAATAAACAGGATAAAATTTTGTCTGAATACCAGGTTAGCCTCCAGTCCGAATCAGAAGCCTGGCCAGTAGTGTTCCGATTAAGGTAGGGCTAGTGGCCTGCCGGGCAATTGGGTAGAAGGGTTTGGCCGCCGGACAAATAAGTATCGAACTTTCAGTTCTTCTGACCTGCCGGCAGACCCGGAGTCTTGATGGTCTAGCCAGGTCCTGCCCCAAAAAGTTATTTCTCAGACAAGCTCTGGCTAAGGAGCTCAATGAGCTCCCCTTCGGCCCGGATATAAACTCCGCTGGCCTCGGCCACCACCCGGCCGTCAAACCCCAGCAGCTTCCCGGCGGTGAAATAGGCCCGGCTCTTATGCCCGGTTACCCAACCTTCAGCCCGCAATTTTTCCCCGACGAGGGCCGGTTTCTTAAACTCCACCGTCAGCCTGGAAGTAACCACCGGTATTTCCTCGGCCAGGATGGCCTTGGCCATGACCTCATCCAGAAGGGATGATATTATTCCACCGTGCAGGAGATTCCGGTAGCCCTCGTGCTCCCGGCCAGGAATGAATTCGGCCCAGGCTGTCTTATTTTCCCGGTCGAAGAAAAAATCAAGTTTCAATCCGATGACATTGTTTTCGCCGCAGATGAAACAGCCGCGGTAACTTATTATTTTTTCAATCATCCACCTCAAACTCCATGTAGCTCATTCTGGCCATGACCAGTTTCAGCTTCCTGGACTGGGTTTCTGGCCCGAGGCTGACCTCCACCTGGTACTCTCCGGCAGCTACCCTTTCTTTCTGGCCTTCGGCCCTGAGGTCCCAGACCAGGTCGCTGAGGCCGGCTTTGAGCTCGACCCCCATCTCTTTAAGAATTTTTCCGGTCGCAGTTTTGATGACCAGCTTCCCGCTACCTCCATCTTTGGAGTACACCAGGATGCGGGCGCTGACCTCCGCGGCCGGAGCTTCCCCCCTTCTAACAAAGGGCAGCTGAACCTCGTCTGGCTCCAGGACATAGAGCGCTTTGCCCAGGACCTCGGGTGTCAATTCCTGGATTTTCCTAAGCGGCAGCACGAACACCCCCCGGCTGTGGGTGCCAATGAGCAGTTCCTTGTCGCGGGGATGAACCTTCATATCGTA
>JANLGB010000151.1 GCA_024653405.1 Candidatus Saccharicenans sp. | reverse complement strand
TCCAGGCCTCGTACAGGGGGTGGATGTCGCGGATTTCTCCGTCCAGGATCTTGCTCACGAATTCAAAGGCAAAGATGGGCTCGATGGAGCTGGAACAGCCGGCCAGGCGGGAGATGGTGCCGGTCGGGGCGATGGTCAGGACCGTCGCGTTGCGGCGCTTTTTCCCCTTGAAAATGGACTTGTTGATGTTCGGGAAACTTCCCTTGAGCTGGCCGAGCTGTTCGCTCTGCTCGTCGGCTTTCTCCCGCATGAAGGAAGCCAGCTTTTCGGCAAAATCCAAGGCTTCGGGCGAGTCGTAGCGCAGCTTTTTCTTCAACAGCAGGTCGGCCCAGCCCATGATACCCAGGCCGATGCGGCGGTTGGCCCGGGTCATCTCGGCTATCTGGGGCAGCGGGTACTTGTTGACGTCGATGACGTTATCCAGGAAGCGGACGGCTATCTCAATCATTCCGGCCAATCTTTCCCAGTCGAACTCGTCCGGTTTTTCCGGGTGGTAGAAGTTGGCCACGTTGATTGAGCCCAGGTTGCAGGACTCATAAGGATGTAGAGGCTGTTCGCCGCAGGGGTTGGTGGCGGTGATGGGACCAAGCTCCCGGGTGGGGTTGAACTGGTTGATGCGGTCGATAAAAATCAAGCCCGGGTCGCCCGAAGCCCAGGCCGACTCCACGATTAGCTTGAAGATATCGCGGGCCTTTTTCCGGACGGTTTTTTTCTTAAGGTAGGGGTTATAAATCCAATAGTAGCCGTCGTGCCGCAGGGCCTGCATGAATTCATCGGTGATGGCTACCGAGATGTTGAAATTGTTGAGGGTCTTGCCGTCGCGCTTCATGGTGACGAATTCTTCGATGTCGGGATGGTCGACCCGCAGGATGCCGATGTTGGCTCCGCGGCGGGTGCCGCCCTGCTTGACGGCCTCGGTGGCGGCGTCGATGACCTTCAGGAAGGACACGGGGCCTGAAGCCACGCCCTGGGTCTTGTGGACAAAGCTACCTTTAGGGCGGAGGTTACTGAAATCGAATCCGGTGCCGCCGCCTTCCTTGTGCACCAGGGCGGCATTCTTGACTGTCTCGAAAATAGATTCCATGGAATCTTCTATGGGCAGGACGAAGCAAGCGCTGAGACACATATCGCGGCCAGCCCCGGTCAGAGTAGGGCTGTTCGGCAAGAAGTCCCGGGCCATCATCACTTCAAAGAACTTATCGGCCCATTTCTGGCGCTCGGCCGGTTTATTCTCGGCCGAGGCGATGTAGTCGGCTACCCGGCGAAAGAGGTCGGAGGGCTTCTTATCAAGGAGTTCGCCTTTTTCGTTTTTCATGAAGTAGCGGGTCTTCAGGATTTTTATAGCGTTGGCGGAAAAACCTTCGTCTTTGATATGAACCATGGTAGCCTCCCTTCCAGTTTTTGAATTTATTCTGCCGTTTATCGCTTGTCTAGGGCCCGGAGCTTGCTGTCGATGGTGGCTTCCTTGTCCAGGCGGTGGTCGACCCTGAGGTCGATATGGATGCGCCGGGCCCCCATCTCCAGCAGCACCCGGTGGCAATCCGAGACTACTTGGAGAATAGTGGCCAGGTCCGGGGCTTCAATGGTGGTGGACATGGCCCCGGTTTCCGAGCGAAGTCCGGAATTTTCGATGACCCTGACCACTTCCTTAACATAGCGGCTGACGGAAGGGCCTTCAGAAGTCGGAAAGATAGAAAATTCTGCGATCACCATTACCCTTTCTCCTGGCCGGTCAGATCTTGCAGAATCATTATAGCCCACGGGCCAAAAAAATGAAGAGGTCAGGCCTTGAGTTTAGATAATGGGGACAGAATCTGGGGAGAACTCAGGGGCAGAAATTGCCTTCTGCTTTCTGCCAACTTAAAACCGGGTTAGGACCGGTTTGTCTGTTTTGGCAAAAGTACAATCGATAAGGTCACGATTGGACGGAGGGGGTGGTCCTGGAGTTGAAACGGGCCCTGCTGTTTTGGGCCTGGCCAGTCTTATGGAGTTAAATCAGTTATTTTCTACTAAGTTCTCCAGGGGAATTGATTGATTGGCTTTGATATTGTATTTTTACTAAACTCGATGAGGAGTGGACTGGGGCTGGACTACCGGGCCCCAAGACAGACATGAAGCTCGACCGGCAACAAAAATTCATCCTGCTGGCGTCAACCCTGGCTTCCTTCCTGACGCCTTTCATGGGCTCGGCCACCAACCTGGCTCTGCCGGCCATGGCCCGGTCTCTTGAGCTGAGCGCCATCACCCTGGGCTGGACGGTGACTGCTTACCTGCTGACCACAGCTATATTCCTGGTCCCGATGGGCCGGCTGGCAGACCTGATTGGCCGCCGGAAAATTTTCGTGGCCGGTATCGGCGTCTTCCTGGCCGGGGCGCTGCTTAGCGGGCTGGCCTTTTCTGGCCTATCGCTGATTGCTTTCCGCCTTATCCAGGGAGTAGGTGGGGCCATGATTTTTGCCACCAGCATTGCTCTCCTGACCTCACATTTTCCGCCGGAAAATCGGGGGCAGGTACTGGGCATCAACACGGCAGCCACCTACACCGGGCTCTCCCTGGGGCCGGTGCTGGGTGGTTTGCTGGTACATTATGTCGGCTGGCGCAGCGTCTTTTTCTTCTCCCTGGTTCCAGGCTTACTGGCCCTGTACCTGGTGACCAGGGCTTACCGCCATGTCCCGACCCCGCCGGAAAGGAGTCTGGCCGGCTTCGATATCAGGGGGTCAGCTATCTATGGCCTGGGACTGGTCTGCTTCATGCTGGGGTTTTCCAGGTTGCCGGCGGCTTATGGCTTCGCTCTGGCGGCGGTCGGCCTGGTCTTACTGACCCTGTTTTTCTTTTTTGAAGGCCAGCAGCGACAGCCGGTGCTGGACACAACGCTTTTCAGGAAAAAGCGGGTTTTTGCCTTTTCCAACCTGGCGGCTCTGATAAATTACAGTTCCACTTTTGCCGTCAGTTATCTTCTGAGTTTGTACTTGCAGTACATCCATGGTTTCTCGCCGCGAACGGCCGGGCTGGTGCTGGTGGCCCAGCCGGTGGTGCAGGCAGTGTTCTCGCCGGCGGCGGGCAGGACTTCTGACCGGGTAGAGCCGCGGCTCCTGGCCTCGACCGGAATGGGCTTGACGGTTATCGGGCTGGTGGCCCTGTCTTTCCTCACTCCGGAAACTTCATTGCTCTGGGTGGTACTGGGGCTGGTCTTCCTGGGAACCGGGTTCGGATTGTTCTCCTCACCCAATACCAATGCCATCATGGGTTCGGTGGAGTCTAACAATTACGGGCTGGCTTCGGCCACCCTGGCCACCATGAGGATGGTGGGGCAGATGTTCAGCCTGGGCCTGACCATGATGATTATCTCGGTGGTCATGGGGAATGTCCGGATAACGCCCGACAATTACCCGCTGTTCGTGAAAAGCCTGCGACTGACATTGACCGTCTTTGCCGGCCTGAATTTCCTCGGCCTCTTCGCCTCCCTGGCCCGTGGAAAAAAGGGGGACACACTACATATTTCCTAATTTTTTCTGAACTCGGCCTCAAAAAAATTGCTACCTAATAAACTATTAAAAGTCAGGACGTCCTGCGTTTTTCTTATTTTTGATTACGAGTGAGGTTTATGGGCTATAACCCTAAAGAAGGAATCAGCCTGAATCTCGGTTCAGGTGTTACTGAGGTCCCCGTGTGGCCGACGGGATTGAATTTAATATCGCTGCCTCCTGGGAGATGTAAGAAAGATTGGTTAAAGAGGCTGGGGTGGGGGTAATAAATGAGCCACCATTCCATCATTTTTGCTATCTTAATTTTTATTTCCTGATAATCAAAGCGACGGAGAAGAGAATGGCCCTGTCATGTTTCCAGTTGCCCTGTTCAAATCAACTTAAAGCGTGAAGCGAGCACTTTTGGGCGCTGATTTTTTTACGAAAGCTTAAAATGATAACATTGACCTAGGTTGACATAGGACCTTGGATCCCGGAGGGTTAGCCTGGAAGAGGAGGTGTTTTATGTATGAAAGAAGACATCAGAAGCTGGCTCCCCTGTCTGTTTTTATCAGGCGGGTGCTTATCCATATCTTGTGGGCCCTGTTGCTGGTGGCGGGTGCCCTCGGCCTGGGAGTGCTCGGATATCACTTTATAGCCCGGCTGAGCTGGGTGGATTCACTCTACGAAGCTTCGATGATTCTCGGCGGGATGGGTCCTTTTAGCCCACTCCGTTCCAATGCCGCCAAAATTTTCGCCTCTGGTTATGCCCTTTTCAGCGGGCTGGTTTTCATAGCCCTGATGGGTATCGTCTTGGCCCCGGTAGTTCACCGGATGCTCCATAAATTTCACCTTGACGAGCGGGACCTCTGAAAAGAAGAAGAGAACCGGCCTGAAAATAAGCCCAGGTTATCTAACATTTCTGGATTGCTTAAAGGTTCAAAAGCACAGGGGGAATTCTGATTGATAAATCGGGATGCCCCGTGATTTTCTGGCCGGCGAACAAATCAGCACAACTATGTTTGCCCGGCCCTGCCTTTTTCCTGATTGTGGACTTGTTCCAATAATGCTGGCTCAAAAAAGCTCAGTGTCTTGACGCCTGGAAATTTCAGGTCAGCCAGTCTTAATGAAAAATAAGAAATATAAAAAAATGCAGAATCCTATTTCTGGCTTTGATACATTATCCGGCCGCCGACCACGGTCAAAACCGAGCTGGTATGACGAATCTGGCTGGCCGGGATTTCAAAAATGTTCTGGGAGAGAAGAATCAGGTCGGCCAGCTTGCCCGGTTCAATCGAGCCGCGCAGGTGTTCTTCATTCAGAGCATAGGCGCCGCCCAGGGTGTAGGCCTCAATGGCTTCGTCCAGGGTTGGTTTCTCGCCCGGGATCCAGCCGCCGGCCGGATTTCCTTCCCAATCTTCCCTGGTTATGGCCATCTGCAGACCGGGCCAGGGATTGATGGTCACCACCGGCCAGTCGCTGCCGAAAGCCAGGTGGCCTCCGGCCTTGAGGATTGATTTCCAGGGGAAGGCCCGCTGCTCGCGTTCGGGGCCGACGTTCTTGATCCAGGCCGCCATCCAGACCGGGTCGGGGTCGGCGTGGAGAGGCTGGAAGCTGGCGATAAGGCCCGGGTGGTTAAAGCGGGGAAAATCCGCGGCGGCCACGCATTCCACGTGTTCGATTTTGTGCCTGAGTTCCGGGTGACCGCTCTCCCGGAGCGCCTTTTCGTAGGCGTCGAGGGTCAGGCGGATGGCCAGGTCGCCGATGGAGTGGGTGGAAACCTGGATGCCGCGGCGGCTGAATTCCATGACCGCGTTGATGTAATCGGCGGGTTCCCAGAAGAGCTTGCCCTTGTTGCCCTTCATTTCTTCGTAAGGGTCGAGCATGGCCCCGGTGCCGGAATCGATGACCCCGTCCAGCATCAGCTTGACGCCTCGGACGGCCAGCCAGTTGTCGTTGAATTTAGAGCGGGCCTGTTCGTAGGCCTGGAAATCGCTTTCTTTCGGCCCGGGCTCATCCACCCACATGGTCACCACCAGGCGCAGGGTCAGGGCGCCTTCCTGGCGGAGCCGGGCGAAAAGCTCCAGGTCCTCGAACTCGCCGCCGAGGCCGTGGACACAGGTCACGCCC
>JANLGB010000150.1:3771-5617 GCA_024653405.1 Candidatus Saccharicenans sp. | reverse complement strand
ACCGTGGGGCTGGCCAAAATCGATGAGAGTCGAGGTGACCAGCTCCCGCCCTTTTCCCGGGTAATCGACTGTCAACTGATGCTGCAGAACGGTCATGTCCCTTTCGCCCGCCCGGTATTTGAGCTTTTCCACCATCAGGGCTACCAGCAGGTCGAGTGGCGACATTTTTCTGGAGGGCAGTGGCTGCTCACTGAAAAGTCCCAGCCACTCCAGGCTCTCAATGACCTCAGACTGCGGGTTCAGTTTGAGCCGGGCGGCTAGAGCTGCTTTGAGCTCCAGGCCCTCCCCTATCTCCAGATATTCCCGCAAGAAACCGGCATAGGTTTGAGCCCGCCATTCTCTTTCGCTGATATCCAGCAGCCCCAGTTCGCCGATTTTTTTCATCTTCTGGCACCAGCCTGGATAGCGCAGGGTTCCGCGGAGCATGGTCTTGGCTTCCTTAATTCCATAAGTTTCTAGATAAGAAACAGAGTTCCGGTTGGGATAACCCTCGAACACTCCCAGTCCCTGGATGTCAATCATTTTATAATGGCTGAAGAGTTCCTCGGCCGGAACAACCACTTCCCGGCCATCCAGTAGGTAACGGGCTTCATTTCTTCCGGCCAGCAGGACTCCACGCGGACTCCAGGAAAACTTGTAACCGAAGGGATTATCGCTGGCTTCGGGGGCCGGCAGGCCGCCGCAGTATGAAACAAAGCTGACTGCTTGGCCGCCGGCCTGGTGAGCGGCTTCGATCAACCTCATAGCTTCCATGTGATCTATTCCTGGGTCCAAGCCGAGTTCGTTCAGGAAAATCAACCCTTTTTCCCGGGCCCGGCCGTCCATAGCTTTCATAACCGGGCTGACGTAGGAGGCGGTGACCAGGTGTTTTCCCTGCTCCAGGCAGATTTCGGCCACGTAAGGATGAAAAGTGTAGGGGACCATGCTGACCACGACTTCGGCTTCGGAGATAAGTTCGACCAACGCTGGTCGGTCCTGCAGGTCCAGCTGATAGACCCGGCCGCGGGGGTGGTCTTTAACCAGGCTCCTGGCCCGTTCCAAGTCTATATCGGCCACTTTCAATTCGACTTCAGCAAACTGGAGCAGGTATTCAATCAGCGGACCGGCGACCAGTCCGGCTCCCAGCAGACAGACTTTTTTCATGGCTACCTCGCTTCTATCAGAAGAATGGATTTCTATTTTTTTAAAAAATCTTCCAGGTAACGGTAATCCGGCGTCAGCTCGCCCTTGTGCACGATGACCGCCCGCTTTATGACCGGGTCCAGTTCCAGCCGGTCAAAGGACCGGGAATAATCGGCCAGGGCCAGCGCTGGCACATACTTCTTCAGCCCCTGGCTGAAATAGGTGGAAGATTCTACCGGCAGTTCGGCCGGCAGGTTGTAGACGGCCATGACCACCGGGCCGGGACCTGAAAACCCATCAATGGCTTCTCCCCTTACCGGGTCATAAACATACACCGGTTTTTCCGAATCGGTGGCTTTGACCGTGCTCTCGATCGAACCGTCGATATCACAGGTGATATCGCCGATTACCTGAAGCCGGGGCCGGCTGGCGCCAGCGTAAAGCTGCTGTAGAAATTTCCTGGTAACAAACCGGGGATAGCGCGGCGTCCAGAAGATACCGTTGATCAAGATGTTCAGGTAGGGCAGGTAGTTCTCGGCCACCGGATAATATTTTTCCGGGTGCTGGTAATAATCCTGAAGGTCAAAGGGCTGTGCTCCCCTGGGCCTGACCATGTCCTCTTCCTTGAATACCACTTTATATACCCGGTGCGGGGAAAAATAACCGCGCTCAACCGTCTCCGCCAGTTCGGCTGGCTTGATTTCCACGGCCGGCAGGAAGTCGT
>JANLGB010000150.1:0-3761 GCA_024653405.1 Candidatus Saccharicenans sp. | reverse complement strand
GTCGTAGATTTCCTGGGCCCCCTGGGAGACGTGGCCGTAACCGAAAAATCCGCAGATAAAAGGGCTGATTTCAGGCGGCAGGCCTTTGTCCACGATTTCCTGACCGACAGCCCTTATTTCTTCTTTTATTTCGGTCAGGTTGGCATAGTGGACCGCCTGCTTCAGCCTCAGGAATGGTGTCTCCAGTCCCAATTTTTTAAGTCTCTGTCCGTAGGCCCAGAGAGAATTTAGCAGGCCGGCATGACCGGCATAATTACCAAAAAACAGGACCCGGCGGCCCTGGTCATCGGTCATCTTTTCATAATCAATAAGGGTGCAACCCTTTTCCATGATTCTTCTGAGCATGGGCATATTATGGGGCTGTCCCTTAATGGTGTGAGAAAAGAACACATATACCTTGCCTGGCTCAAACAGCGACAGCGGGATTTCCTTGATAGCCAGAACCACCCGGCTGGGACAGAGGTCTTCCTGGACCAGGGCTCCGGCCGCCCGATACTCGGGATCAGGAAAGACCCTGATGTCGGAAGGCTGCACATAGAATTGAAGGGAATAAGTTTCCTGAAGTTCCCGGACATGGGAAGGAACCAACGGAACCCTTCTTTCCCAGCGGCTGATGTCCTCTCGTCTGATGCCAACATTGATTTTCATTATGATTCCTTTTTTGATTATATAACAGGTAGATATTATGTCATATTTTGAGAATTAAGGTCAAATAAATCCGTCTATTAGAAAAGGTGTTCCGGGCAGAAAATCGCCCGGCTATTGACGGCCAGTGCCGCTTTGGACATAATAAACGGGATGATTCGCTTCTTTAATACCCTCTCCGGTTCCCTCGAAGAATTCCGTCCGCTGCGAGAAGGCGAAGTCCGTCTCTATACCTGTGGCCCGACCGTTTATGACTATCCCCATATCGGCAATTACCGGGCTTACATCTTTGAGGATCTACTGAAGAGATTCCTGGTTTTCTATGGTTATAAGGTCATCCACGTGATGAACCTGACCGACGTTGATGACAAGACCATCAAGGCAGCCGGG
The DNA here is from genome assembly GCA_024653405.1 of Candidatus Saccharicenans sp. Taxonomy (GTDB): domain Bacteria; phylum Acidobacteriota; class Aminicenantia; order Aminicenantales; family Saccharicenantaceae; genus Saccharicenans. Next base: position 2,726 of record JANLGB010000150.1, on the reverse strand, counting down.
CGACTGGGGCTTTCTCTCCAGGAATACACGGCCAAGTACATCCAGGCTTTTTTTGAAGACAGTAAGGTCCTGCGCCTCCTGCCGGCTGACGTCTATCCCCGGGCCACCGAGCACATCCCCGACATGGTCAGAATGGTCAGGGGGTTGCTGGAAAAAGGTTTTGCCTATTTTAAGGACGGTTCGGTCTATTTCAGCATCGAGAAATTCCCGGCCTACGGGCGTTTGGCCAAGATCAACCTGGAAGAGCTGAAAGCCGGAGCCAGGGTGGACAGTGACGAGTACGAGAAAGAAAGCGTCCACGATTTTGCCCTGTGGAAGAAGGCCAAGGAAGGAGAACCCTTCTGGGAAACCGAGCTGGGGCCCGGCCGGCCAGGCTGGCACATCGAATGTTCGGCCATGAGCACCCGATATCTCGGGCCGACTATTGATATCCACTGCGGCGGCATTGACAATATCTTCCCCCACCACGAAAACGAAATCGCCCAGTCTGAAGCCTACTATGGCCAGAAGTTCGTTAATTACTGGCTTCACTGCCATCACCTGGTAGTTGAAGGCGAAAAAATGTCCAAGTCCAGGGGGAATTTTTATACCCTGCGCGACCTGTTGGAGCGAGGAGTCGACCCGGTTGACCTGCGGTTTTTCCTGCTTTCCACCCACTACCGCAAGATGCTGAACTTTACCTTTGATAACCTGGAGCAGGCCCGGGCCTCCAGGCAAAGAATCCTGGATTTTGTTTACGAGCTCGAACACCGAACTTTGGCCGCCGGCTCTGACCCCGAAGTCCGGCAACTCACGGACAGGGCTCTCCTGGAGTTCAAAGACAGCCTGGCCGATGACCTGAACATTTCCGCCGGCCTGGCCGCCCTGTTCGAGTTCATCCGGGAAGTCAATTCTCGCCTGTCCCGGGAGCTGATCAAGAAAGACGATGCCATCCTGGTGTTGCGGACGGTGTCTGAAATCGACCGGGTGCTGGCCATTCTGCCGGAAAGCAAAGAAGAAGTCCTGCCGGCAGAAATACTGGCCAAAATCGAGCTGCGCCAGAAAGCCCGAAAAGAGAAAAATTTTGCCCTGGCTGACGCTATCCGCGAGGAGTTGCGCCAGATGGGCCTAATCCTGGAAGATACTAAAGAAGGCGTCAGGTGGAAAAGGATAAAATAGACTCGCTCCGTTTCGGTCGCTGGGGCGAGGAAATTGCCGCGGAATACCTCAGGAGCAAGGGTTACCTGATAATCGCCAGTCACTTCCAGTTTCACCACACCGAAATCGACCTTATCGCCCGCGACGGGGATTACCTGGTCTTCATCGAAGTCAAAACCAGGAGTTCGGAGGACTTCGGTTCCCCGGAAGAAGCCGTAACCGAACGCAAAAAGGCCCACCTGCGGCGGGCAGCTGAGGGTTATCTTTACCTTAATAACCTGAGCCAGGTTGATTGCCGCTTCGACGTCATCAGCTTGAGCTTTGATGACCACGGTCAGGCCGAAATTGAACACCTGGTAAACGCCTTTGAATAATCTAGGTAGGAGATAAATAATGAACAGAGTTGGCCGTCTTTTGTGTCTGCTGGGCATCAGTTTACTGCTACTTCTGTCGGCTGGGGCCAGAGCCCAGGTTATTCCAGCCCCGGAAGACATCCTGGGTTTCAAGGTTGGAGCTGATTACCACCTCATTACCTATGACCAGGCCATCGATTACCTGAAAAAGGTGGCTTCGGTTTCCGACCGGATGAAACTCAGGGAAATTGGTAAAACTACCCTGGGTTTGCCCATGTATTGTGCCATCATCTCTTCGGCCGACAACCTGGCTAACCAGGAAAAATACCAGGAAATCATAAAGAAGCTGTCCCTGGCCAGGGGACTCAGCCCGGAAGAAGCTCTACGGCTGTCGGCCCAGGGCAAGGCCGTGGTCTATATCGATGGAGGCCTGCATGCCTCCGAATGCGCCCCGGCCCAGCATCTGGTGCAGCTGGCCTATGACCTGGTTTCGGCTCGGGATGAAAAAACCCTCAGAATACTGGACGAAGTCATCTGCCTGCTGGTCTTCGCCAACCCGGACGGAATGAACCTGCTGGCCGACTGGTATCATAAGAATGTCGGCACGCCGTTTGAAGTCTCCCCCCTGCCCTTTCTATATCATTATTATGCCGGGCACGATAACAACCGCGATTCCTACCTGGCCAACCTGAAGGAAACTCAGCACCTAACCAGGCTGGTCAACCAGGAATGGTATCCGGTAATTCTCTACAACCACCACCAGACCGCTCCCTTCCCGGCCCGCATCTGGATCCCTCCCAATTCTGAACCAACCAACCCCAACGTCCACCCCCTGATCGTCCGCTGGCAGAACCTGATCGGCTCGGCCATGGGAGCGGCTTTTGATTCCGAGGGCAAGGAAGGAGCCATTTCCAGGGTTTTCTTCGACACTTGGTATCCCGGGTATATGACCCAGGTGGTGGATTCCCATAACATTATTTCAATACTAACGGAAACCGCCCTTTATCGCTACGCCACGCCGCGGTTCTACACGGTTCGGGATTTTCCGGCCGAATACCAGGACCTGACCATGTCAGCCTTTTATCCCAGCCCCTGGAAAGGCGGCTGGTGGCGGCTGCGGGATGCGGTCGATTATTGCCTGACCGCCTCCAAGGCAGTGCTGGAAGTAGCGGCCAAGTACCGCCAGGAGCTCCTCTTCAATAAATATAAAATGGCCAGCGAGGTCATGGCCCGGTT
>JANLGB010000014.1:437-19037 GCA_024653405.1 Candidatus Saccharicenans sp. | reverse complement strand
TGCATGGTGTGGACCATGGTCACCCCGCCACTCAGGGCAGTGAAGATGGCCGTGTCATCGGGGTTGATAACGTCAGCCATGTTAACTTCTGGAGTCACGGCCTCGGTGCCTTCGTTGGTCCCGGACAGGGCCAGGTGAGTATGGGTATCAATGATCCCGGGTATCAGATACCGGCCGGCGGCCTCGATTACCCTGGTTCCAGGAGGCGCGGACAGGTTCCGTCCAATCTGCTTGATAAGGCCGTTAATGATGAGGACATCGCCTCCAGATAGGGGTGGTCCGGTAACCGGCAAAATGGTGGCATTCCTGATGAGGAGATTGCCGGCTGCCAGCAGGGAATTGGCCACTAACCCGGGAAGAATGAACAGGGTCAAGAGCAAAATTAAAGTTCGGCCGTGGTTTTTCATTGTCTTTTCTCCTCATAGTTAAAGAGAATTCCGTCAACCAGGACTTTGACTACTTTGGTCTTTTCCCCGAACAGGTCGCCCCTGGTCAGGATGAGATTAGCAATCTTGCCCGGCTCCAGAGTTCCCAGTTGCTGGCCCAGCCCCAGGATCCTGGCCGGTTCTATGGTCAAAGCTTTAAGAGCAGTTTCGGGAGACAGCCCGGCTTTAAGAGCAGCCTGCAGGTTCTTGCCAAAGCTGGTCTCTGACAGCCCGAAGCTGGTCAGGGCAAAGGGCAGATTTTCTCTGGCCAGGGCGGCGGCGTTGGCTGGATAGAGTTCGGTTTCAGCTTTTTTTCTGACCGCTTCGCCCTGCTGGTTGTAAAGGCTGGTGGTGGGCGGCCTGAAATCCAGGCTGAGCAGGAGGGGAATTCTGGCTGTTTTCAGGTTGGCGGTAACTCTCCAGGCTTCGTTGCAACCGCTGAGTGCGGCCTTTAACTGGAATTCTTCGATCAGGCGCAGGGCTCTTTTGATGTCTTCCTGGTTGTTGCACTGAAAGACCACCGGCTTCTTATCCACCACGAACGGCACCAGGGCTTCCAGGAAAGGGTCATATTCTGGCCTGGTGAAGAAGCGAGGTGAGGCCAGGTATTTTTTCAGTTGAAGAGCATAGTGCTGCGTATCGTAGAATTTCTGTCTGAGAAAGGCTACCGTGCCCATCAGGCCGGAGGGGTAAAGTCCGCGCTCGGTGGTGAAATTAATATGCAGGGCCCAGGGCTGTTTCAAGACCATCTGGTTGGGCTGGTCGCCGTTCAGGTTGAGGATGACGCTCTGTCCCTGAAAAATACCACGGGCTGGCGCCACCACTACTGTGGTGAAACCGGCTTTGTGCCAGGACTCGACCGTTTGGAGCTTGGGCTTTATTTCCTTGAAAATCAGAAGTTCGGGGAATTGCTGCGGAGCCGAGGGCTGGGTGTAAGCACTCAGGAAATCTTCGGCAGCCCGGGGCTGGTCCTGTTCTTTGATTTCCAGGAAGAGGTTGGTGTGAGCGGAAATAAGTCCCGGGTAGGCGGTCAGGCCGCCAGCCTCGATTAACTCGGCATCGGCCGGTACCTTTATTTTTTCCGAAGCTCCCAAGGCTTCAATCAACCCGTTGCGGATAAGAATGGTCCCCTTTTCTATGGTCGGGCCGGAAACAGTCACCAGGCGGCAGTTGACCAGGGCGTAGGCGGGCTTGACCGCGGCGGCTGCGGGCAACTGGCTGCCGAGCAGCCAGAACCAGACTATCAGGGCCAGCCAGATCAGACCGGAGCCGGTCTTCCAGCCAGCCGGGGGAGAGAATTTGCCTGGATTTTTTTTCATGGGCCTCCTTCCTTGAGGAATGTCTGGCAATATATATAATCAGTTCGGGATTTTTGGTTGAAACCAAAGGCGGTAATTAATTCAGTTTCTGGTTGGGACTGAAAGAGGCGGGTCTGAAACGGAATTTCAATCCTGGAATCAAGACCGGAACTACCGGCAGCCTGAGTCTTATTTTTTGTTCTCAAAATGTTCGCCGGAACGAATGGTAAAATTGTTTAGAAAAAATATCTTATATCTGGTGCTTTTATTGTCAATAAAAATTTTTGTGGTCAGCCTGATTCTCCATTTTGCCACCTTAAATATTCTCCAGGCTGGCCGGGGTCGCAAATTAATCGCTTAGAAAAAATCCCGGTCTGATAGGCCATCGGGCTACTGTCGGAGTGGTGACTATTGTTATCGAGCGGGCTCCAATATTCGAGAACATTACCGGTCACTTTGGTCTTGCTTCGCTCATGGGTAACAGGGCCTGTTGATTTCACCGGCCACGGGTTAAAAAGTGGTCGCCCCTTAGTTTCCGGAAGGACCTGGTCTTAAAGGTCTTGTCTTATTTTCAAGGGTGTAATAGAATTGACGACTAAAGAGTTGAACAACTAGTAGGAAACGAATTGTAAGGAGCATAAGATGAAAAAGATAGCCATCTTGTCAATGGTACTGTTGGTTTTATTGCTGGTTGTTTCTGTTGAGGCCCAGGAGAAAAAATTCGGCCTGGGTATCATCCTAGGCGAACCGACCGGTCTTGTTGCCAAATACTGGACCAGCCGGACGACGGCTTTTGATATCGCCGGCTCCTGGTCTTTTGCCGGAGCTAATGATTCCTTCCACCTTCATGCCGATTACCTTTTTCACAGTTTCAATGTTTTCAAGGTGGAAAAGGGCCGGCTGCCTCTATATTACGGAATCGGAGCCCGACTGAGCCTCCAGGATCAAACCAGGTTCGGAATCAGGGTGCCGGTGGGCCTGAGCTACATGTTCGACAGGACTCCGGTTGATATTTTCGTGGAGTTCAGCCCGGTCATGGACGTAATCCCGGCCACCGAAGTGAAGTTTCTGGGATTTATCGGTTTCCGTTATTATTTCTAGTGGGAGCCTGGGTAAGGCTGGGCCGTAGCTGCAACCTAAAAAAAGTTGGCCTCGGAAGCTGGTCTCTTTTCCTCCACCCGGAATAGGGTTCGAGCTGGTGAAGGATAAGCGGAAGTTTTTCTTGAATTCTGAAATAAGGCCGCGGGTTGCTCTTCCCTGTTAATTAAAAATAAGAATAAGAATTGACCACTCGGCTGGCAGCCAGCCGGCCGGAGCGCCTGGTCTGTCCGGGGCCAGGCTAATAAAAAAAAGTAGAAATCGGCCGGGAAATGTTTAAAATCTTAAAAAGATATTAGAGCTATTATTTTTGGAGGCAAGGTTGCTGTCCCTGTATGAAAGAATTATTCTGGCCGCCCTGGTTTGTCTTACGGTCATTCTCTTTTTCATCCCAGTCCTGAAACGAGTTTTAATCATGGCCCGTTGCCGGCCGGCCAAGCGCTCCGGTTCTCTTCTGAGAAGGTTTTTTTATACCCTATCCCGGGTTTTTCTCCAGCTCTGCACCCTCAAGAATGAAAGGCCCTGGACCGGGGCCGCTCACCTTCTGATTTTTTATGGGGCGCTGGCGTTCGATACCATGACCATCAATCATGTCCTGGAAGGTTATGTCGACGGCTTCCAGTTTTTCGGACATTCCGCGGCCGGGCGCCTGTTTTCAGCCTCGGTTGACCTTTTTTCCATCACCGTGCTTCTGGGGGTGATATTTTTTGTTATAAAAAGGTTTCTGGCCCGACCCCGGGCTTATAATACTGGGGCCGGAGATTCCGCCCTGATTTATCTTTTCATTTTCCTGGCGGTCACCAGTTATCTTCTCTTCAAGATGTTTTCTCAGGCCGTTCATCCCGGTCAGGATTCCTGGGCCTTTCTGAGCCGCTGGCTGGCTGACAGCCTGCACCTGGGCCGGCTGCCCGTCCCCAGCCTGTCTTTTAACCTCAAGGTTTCTTACTGGCTTCATGCCCTGGTGGTTTTTTCCTTTATTGCCTACGTCCCACATTCCAAGTACTTCCATCTGTTTGCCGGCCCGGTCAACCTGTTTTTCAGGAAGCACCAGCCATCCGGCTCAATGCTGCCCCTGGATTTGGAAACGGCCGAAAGCTTCGGGGCGGAACGGGCCACCGATTTCAGCTGGAAGGATGCCCTGGATGCTTTAGCCTGCGTTGAATGCGGCCGTTGCCAGGACGTTTGCCCGGCCTTTGCCAGCGGCAAAGCTCTCTCGCCCAAGATGGTCATTCTGAACCTAGAAAAGCACCTGTGGGCGCAATACAAAAATATTAAAAGGAGCAGGGAGGATTGGCCGTCCCTGGTGCCCGGGGTGTTCACTGAGGAAGAAATCTGGGCCTGCACCACCTGCGGGGCCTGCCTGCATGTCTGTCCCTTTGACATCGAGCACCCGGACAAATTGCTGAGCCTGCGCCAGAACCTGGTGCTGGGCCAGGGCAGGTTCCCGGGCGAACTGCGGAGTTTCTTCCACAACCTAGAAACCTACGGCAATCCCTGGGGACTGCCCGCCTCCCGGAGAGTAACTCTGGCCGCTGAGCTGGGAATAAAAACCCTGGCCGAAAACCCTGGGGCGGAGTATCTGCTGTGGCTCGGCTGTTTCGGCTGTTTCGATGACCGCGGTCGGAAAATAGCCGAAGCCATGGTCAAAATTCTCCTGGCAGGTGGCCTTAAGTTCGCCGTCCTGGGTGAGGAAGAGCGCTGCTGCGGCGATTCGGCCAGGCGCCTGGGGAACGAATATCTTTTCCAGGAACTGGCCCGGTCCAACCTGAAAACCCTGGCCGGCTACAATCTCAAAGGACTGATAACCTTCTGTCCCCATGGCTACAATGTCTTCCGGAATGATTACCCGGCCCTGCTGGAAATCCAGGGGGATTTAACATCGGAAGAGAAGGAAAAAATCCGGTCGCTGCGGATCATTTCCCACCTGGAACTGCTGGCCGACCTGCTCGACCGTAAAAGAATTATCCTTAAGTCTCCGCTGGAAAACCCCGGGACTTACACCATTCACGATTCCTGTTATTACGGGCGCCATAACGGCCTACTGCACCAACCCAGGAAAATCCTCCGGGCCGGGCTGGGGGAGAAACTTAAAGAGTTGAAGAATTCCGGCGAACACAGCTTCTGCTGTGGGGCCGGGGGCGGTCTGATGTGGACGGAAGAGAAAGCGGGACAGAGGGTCAACCACCTCCGGAGCCAAGAAATAATCAAGAACGGCAGCCGGCTGGTGGCCACTTCCTGTCCTTTCTGCTTGACGATGCTCCAGGATGGCCTGCGTGATAAAGGGGCAGAGGAAGTCAGAGTGATGGACGTGGCCGAAGTGGTGGCTTCAGTCCTGCGCGATTGAGGCTAAAGGTAGAAGTTTCCGGTCGTGGCGGAGGCCGGCCAGCTTCCCGGCTTCTTGCCATCAGCCCCAAAATCAGCTATAAATAAACCGGTGCGCCTGTAGCTCAGTTGGATAGAGCGACGGACTCCGGATCCGTAGGTCGCGCGTTCGAATCGCGCCAGGCGTACTCCTTTTATAAAAATATGTGGGCCAGGAAAATGGGCGGGAGTGGTAAAAACAAGAGAAGCCCTGCTCTTAAAGCGACCTTCATCCCGGCTATCCTGGCTGTCAGCTTCTTGATAGTCCTTAAGCTGGCGATTGCCGCCGGGCCAGGCCTGTCTCCAGGCCACTGGATATCGAGCCAATTTTTTCCGGAAGAGTTTTATTTTCAACTACCGGGTTATTCTTCCTATGTCCTGGAACCTAAACCCCCATCCCTTGCTCCCGGTTCAGAGCAGGCCCGGTTTCTCCGGGTGCTGAGGGTTATTGACGGCGACAGCCTGGAAGCGGAAACGGTGGGCGAGGTCCGGTTGATCGGGGTTGATACGCCGGAGCTTTATCACCCGCTGAAGCCGGTTCAGTACTATGCCCGGGAGGCTTCAGAATTTGTCCGGAGTCTTATCGGCCGGTCCAGGGTCAGGCTGGAATACGACGAGGAAAGGTTTGATAAATACGGTCGCACCCTGGCCTATGTTTACCTGGAAGATGGCCGCTCACTGAACGAAGAGATCATCAAGAATGGTTACGGTTTTGCCCTGCTGCGTTTTCCTTTCAAACACCTGGTCAGGTATAAACAGCTGGAAGCCCGGGCCCGGGCAGAGGGGCTGGGACTCTGGCGCCACCAGGGATTGGACGAGCTTAAATGGATTCTGGAACAGCCAACCGTACCTTATGAAATATTCGAGATGGCCAACAACTGGTGGGCGGTCCGGTATAAGGAGTATGTCAAGCTCAGGCTGACTCCAGAGGAAGTCAAGCAAGAATTGCTTAACCTGAGACAGTGGACCAATGAATTCTCTCCCTCAGACCTGGAGAAGACGCTTCTAAGCCACGGCTGGTTGAAGTTAGAAAAATGAAAAGGTTAATTTTTGCCGGCTTATTTTTGGTCATTATCCTGTCTTATCCTTGGCCTGGTCCGGTCTTTTCCCAGCTTCAGACCATTTCCTGGGAAGAAGCTGGAAAGTATGTCGGCCGGGAAGTCATCGTTGAAGGGGTGATTGTTAGAACCTTTAACTCTGGCCGGGCCTGCTTCCTCAATTTTCATCCCGATTATGAACATCACCTGAGCCTGGTAATACTGGCTGCCGATTTAAATAAATTTTCGCCGGAACCGGAAAGATATTACCTGAACAAGAAAGTTAAAGCCAGGGGCCGGGTGATGCTCTACCGCAACCGGCTGGAAATGGTCCTGAGTTCCCCGGCCCAGGTTACCATTATCGGCGAATTATCCGATGAACAAAGCCGGCCAGCGGCGGCTGGTTTGGAGAAAGCCGGGGCCACGGCAAAAGAAATATCCTGGGAAGAGGCCGGGAATTATTATGGCCAGACGGTCTGGGTGCGGGGCACGGTGGTGGCGGCCAATAACACCGGGAAAGTTTGTTTCTTGAATTTTCACCGCAACTGGCGTAGATATTTCACCGCGGTCATCTTTGCCAGTGATTTTCATCGTTTCTCCCAACCGCCCGAAAAGCTCTACCTCAACCGGGAAGTCAGGGTCTACGGCCGGGTGAGGGAATACCAGGGTAAACCGGAGATCATCGTGGACAGGCCGGAACAGATTGAAATCATTCGTTAGAGCAAACCGGGCCCAGTTTCTTCTGGTAATATTTCTGGTGGTAGTCCTCAGCCCGGTAGAAGCCACGGAAAGGTGAAATCTCGGTCACAATTTTTTTCTGGTAGCGGCCGCTCTGCTCCAGTTCGGCCTTGACCTTCTCGGCGATCTTTTTCTGCTGCTCATCGTGGTAAAAGATGGCTGAACGGTAATTCGGCCCGACGTCGGGTCCCTGGCGATGGTACTGAGTGGGGTCGTGAAATTCGAAGAATTTCTTGACCAGCTGCTCATAGGAAATGAGGCCGGGGTCAAATAACACCTGGACTGACTCGGCGTGCCCAGTTTTTCCTGTGAGCACCTGACGGTAGGTGGGATTGACGGTTTTCCCTCCGCTGTATCCAACCACCGTCTCCAGCACTCCGGGGAGCTGGCTGAATTTGTATTCCACTCCCCAGAAGCAGCCGGCGGCGAAGGTGGCCACCTGAGGCCGTTCCTTTCGGGCTTCTTCGGCCGGCTGGAAATTCAGGGCCACGGAATTAATGCAGTAATGTTTGCCGCTGGGAGCCGGACCGTCATAGAAAAGATGGCCCAGGTGCCCGCCGCAGACAGCACAGCGGACGTCAACCCGGTGACTGCCCAACGACAGGTCGTCATGGTATTCCAGGTTGGTCTCGGAAAAGGATTCCTTAAAGCTGGGCCAGCCGGTGCGGTGGTCATACTTGTCTTCCGAGCGGAATAGGGGAGTACCACAGGCAGCACAAACATAGAGACCTTCTTCCCAGAAGTCATTATATTTTCCGGTAAAGGCAGTTTCAGTTCCTTTCTGGAACATTACCCGGAATTGTTCCGGGCTTAGCTCTTTTTTCCAGTCTTCCAGAGATTTGCATATCTTTTTCATCCTGGTTCCTTCTCCTGATTGATTGAGGACGGTGGCTGCTCCCCGGTAAAACAGGGCGTTGAGCCCCTTCCAGCCGGACCAGGCCAGCAGCAGGCTCAAACCCAGAATTATTACTTTTTGATAAAACTTTAGCATGTTTGGCTCCAGTTACCATTAAATCCTACTATTTCAGTATACATTAAAGGGCGAGCCGGTGTAATAGGGTGGAGGTGGTGGCGCTATTTGCAGAAGATAGGCGGTTTGTCCCAGGCCTTCAGGGGATCGGCCGGGTATTTGTTTTTAGTCTCAATAAATTTTATAATCCCGGTGGAAGGGAGATGGCTTCAACATGAATCAAGCCTTAAAGTTTTTGCTGCTCTGGGTGATAACCCTGGTCCTTTTCAGCCTGGCTGACGCTCTGTGGCATTTTCTGCTGTTCGGCCGGGCCTATAAGGCAGATTTCCGGGTTCTGGCCCTGGTGGAGCAAGAGCGCATCATATTCCGGAAACTCTATGGCTTTCTGGCTCAGGTCGTCCTGGTGAGCTGCCTGATTCTCCTGGTTCTTATCCGCGACCCGGCTAACCTAAAAGTCTCGGTCCTGGTCGGGGCCCTGGTGGGACTGCTGGCCATAACCGTTTATGGCCTGACCAATTATGCCTTGATGAAAGACTGGAGTTCCAGGTTGATGCTGCTGGAAGTGGTCTGGGGGCCGCTGGTCGGAGCCTGGGGCGGCCTGGTGGTAAGCTGGGTATACCGCTGGCTCTTCCGCTGATGGTCTGGGCGGCTGCTGGCCGTCTCCTGTTTTAATGACCGGGGCGGGAACGGGCTGATGTTCTGGGCAGCCAGTTTTCTTATCTAATAAACGTGGTTCTGGTCTGCTTAAAAAGGATTTTTTTGGTGTTGCTTCCCGAAAAAGTTTAACTGTCTGCCGGACGAGCTACGGCCCGGGTTAAAGTTCCGGCTGGGTCCGGGCTTTTTTCCGGGGAGGTAGCGGGAAAAAAGCGCTGGTTACTGCCCGGTAGGCTTCAAACTCGGTCTGACACCGGTATTTTTTCTCCAGCAAAGGAATGCCAGAAACCAGGGTCAGGAGCAGAGTGATAGTCAGCGGGCCGATTATTCCCAGCCAGCCCCCTGGAGCGTTGAGGGCTATCAAGAAAATACCCCACCACATGACCGATTCCCCGAAATAGTTGGGATGGCGCGAATATTTCCAGAGGCCGGTAGTTATAATATGCCCTTTGTTTTCAGGAATTTTTTTGAATTTTCGGAGCTGAGCATCAGCCACGGCTTCGAAGAAAAAGCCGGCCAACCAGACCAGAAGTCCCAGGGCATCAAGCCAGTTGAGCCGCCCGGCCCGGCTTCTCAGGACCAGAAGAGACGGCATCAGAACCAGGAACATGAAAAACCCCTGCAACCAGAAGATTTGAAAGTAGCTGCGCCAGACAAAGGTTTGACCCCATTTCTGGCGCCAGATGGCATAGCGATAATCTTCAGGTTTTCCCCTGTTCCTCCGGTAGATGTGCCAGCTCAACCTGGTTCCCCAGATGGTAATCAAGGCAGCCACCAGGAGCTGGCGGGGATCGAGAACCCGGTGGAGAAGGCTTTCCCGAGCCAGGTGAGAGGCCACCACCAGGACAAATCCCAGACCCCAGGCCACGTCCACGATGGCCGCATTCTTTTTTATCAAGGACAGGATGAAAACCAGGTTCATATAGAGGAAAATAATCAGGGCTGAGACCAGAAAAATATTAACCACCCTCTGGCTCCTTGAATTTAATTATATATATGTTCAGGCTGACACCTGAACTGCCGTTATTCGTAAGACAGACAAATGCCGACCGAGCCAATTCCGTTGTGCACCCCGACCACCGGCGAGACATCCAGGATGAAGCTAACTTGCTTACCGCAGATTTTTTCAATTTCCCTGGCGTAGGCCTCGGCCCGCTTGGGTTCGCTGACGTGGACCAGGGAGAAGGAATGGATCGGACGCCGCTGCTGTTTTTCCCGGACCAGTTTTAGTATCTTCTTGAAATTCTGCTTCCGGCTGAATGATTTACCAGCGGCCACAGCCCGGCCATTTTCATCCAGGGTGATGATCGGCTTGATATTCAGCAACTTGGCCAGCAGGCCCTTGGCCGGGCTGACCCGTCCTCCCCTGACCAGGTATTTCAGGGTCCTGATGTCCACCAGAAGCTCTGTCTTGCTGGCCAGTTCCTCGGCCCGCGAGGCCAGCTCATCCAGGTCTTCGGACCAGTGCTGCAGCAGGCGCTGGACTATCAGGCCATAAGAACCGGACAGGTGACGAGTGTCCACCACCCGCACCTTCTTTTCAGGGAATTTTTCGGCGGTTTTTTTCACCAGATTGTGGTAACCGGAAAGCCCACCGGAGATGGTTAGAACCAGGATGGCCTCATAATGACTGCTAAGGAAAGAGAGCCAGTTTTCTATGGTCCGGGGCGAGGGCTGAGCACTCTGCGGCAGAATTTCTTCCTGCTTCATCAACTGGTATAACTTGTCCGGGGTAATGGTCAGTTTATCCAGGAAAACGTGGTTGCCAATATTGATGGGGAAGGGTATGACCACCACCTGGTTTTTTTCCAGTATTTCTGCCGGCAGGTCGCAGGAAGAATCGACCACCAGGGCCACCCGGCTCTTCGGTTTCAGGCTGATTTCGGCCTGAAGTTTCATGTCTTCGGCCTTGGGCTGAACCACCGTGCCCAGGTCCTTCAGGGCATAGAATAGGTCGGCCGGGTGATTGGTGTGGACATGGAACCTGGCCTTGGTATCGGACCCGCCGACAATGGCCGAATCACCGGCCTGGACCACCACTTCTTTGATCCGGGCCAGGTCAAGATTCTGACCGAGCAGCAGGGCCTCAGTGCAATAGCGGAAGGGGATATCTTCTTTAACCTGGTGCGGGGCTTCCTGGAATTCTATTTCCAGCAATTCCCGGCTCAGGACGCTTTTCAGGCTGCCCTGGCGGATGAAGTGGGCCACACCTTCTATGAAATCAACAAAGCCCTTGGCTCCGGCATCCACCACCCCGGCCTTTTTCAAGGCGGCCAGTTTCTTCGGCGTTTCCTGCAGCACCTGGCGGGCTCTTTCCAGGGAATGATGAAGCAATTCATGGAAATCAGAAAAGCGGTGTCGATTCCGGTAGACTTCTTCCGCCCACTCCCTGATCAGGGTCAGCATGGTGCCTTCCTGGGGATGGGCGAGAGAGCCGTAGGCGTAGCGGACGGCATGCTTGACTGATTCACCAAAACGGGCGGTTGAGATTTTTATTTCGTTGCCCAGTTCTTGGCTAAGACCGTAGATGTACTGGGCAAAAATCAGCCCGGAGTTCCCCCTGGCTCCAGTCAGGGCGGCCTCGGCTATGGAACTCAGGGATTCTCGGACCGAACGGGCCGGCCGGGCCTGTTCAGCTATGGCTTTCATGGTGGACGCTAGGTTGGTGCCGGTATCGCCGTCCGGAACAGGGAAGACATTAATCCGGTTAAGATAGGCGAAATCTTTGATGATGGCTTTCCCACCAGCTAAAAAGGCAAGATAAAGCCGGCGGCCATCAAGGTATTTTATCTTCATGATATAGTTTGTTGTCCTCTTAATTAATTTAGTCAGTCCTGGTCATTTTACCAGATTATGGCCTGATTTACCACAAGCAGTTCCGAGATAATTTTGTCCAGAGGGGCCAATTCTCAGCAGCTTCCCTCGACCGGATTTTATCCTCTCCCCGGTTCTCTAAGGTGCCGGGGCAGGTAAAACATTGACAAGTGGGTCTGGCCGTCATAGAACCTCAGCGAGCCGCGGATCCTATCGGCAATCAGCCTGTCTATCACTTCAGCCGGCAGCAGGGGATTGAGGTTGTTCTTAACTGCCAGCAGGAACCCCCAGGAGCTGTCATAAGAAGGAATATAAGTCTGGTAAGAATAGATGTGCCGGAAAACTGCGGCCAGGTTGTTTCTGATGAAAAAATGAAGTTCTTCCTGCCCGGGTTTGGTGGTCTCGCCCTGGGTGACCAGGAGACCATCCGGAGTCAGCTTCTCCAGAGCCAGGCCATAAAATTCTGGGGAATAGAGGCGGTAAGCCGGTGTCTCCGGATAGGGTTCAGGCAGGTCCATGATGATGACATCATACAGTTCTTCGGTCTGCTGGATGAAATCCCAGCCGTCCTGGAGAACCAGTTGAAAATGGGGATGATTGAAAGCCCCCTGATGCCATTCCTGCAGGTGTTTCCGGGAAAAGTCGATCATTTCAGCATCAATATCGACACCGGTAATTTTCAGGTGGTCATACCTGGTGAGCTCCCTGATGGTGGCTCCTTCGCCCACCCCCAGCACCAGGACCTTACGGGGATGGGGATGAAGCAAGAGCGGCGGATGGACCAGGGCTTCATGGTAGATGAATTCGTCCTTTTCCGTGGACTGGACCCGGCCGTCGATAATCAGGCATTTGCCCAGGCTATCCACTTCTATGATCTGAATTCGCTGGAAAGGCGACTGGTAATCAACCAGGACCCTCTTGATGCCAAAGCAATGAAATTGATCCGGGCCGGCCCGGTCAATGTACCATTGAGAAAGAAACTTCTCTTCCATTTTCTCCTTCCTCCAACTTGCTCTGCTGTCCAGCTTATTTTTTATGCCGAGATGAGAAGTTTCTTTTCCTGCAGTTAGCCAGCTGTGGCCACAGGTTGCAATTAATTATATAAAAAATCTGGCCGGCCGGCCAGAACTTTTGCCAATCGGTTAAATAGACCCGGGCCCCGGGAAAAAGATTGAATAATAAAGTCTATCCTGGCTGTCTTTCTCTGGTGAATGGAACTGACGCCGCCCGGGTAAAATAAAAGCGCGGATTCAATTGGCTTGAATCCGCGCTTCTCTTCAAATAATTTGAGCTTCGGGTCAGCGCACTATCCGGTAAATCTCTTTCCAGGATTTGATCTGGAGCAGGGCTCCGACTGGCTGTTCCAGTTTTTCTATGGTCGAATCATATTCCTGGATGTAAACATCCTGCTTGTAGGTGCCGCCGGCCCTCTGCCTTTCGCCCACAGTGACAGCGGTCCGGGCTTTGCTGGCCAGGGTCAAGTAATCAATTGACTGTCCCTGGGCATTTTTCAGGGCGCTGCCGCCGACCGGGATACCCAGGACAGCCTGGATAAAGCGAGCGTAGAGCTTCCCGGCTTCACCATTCAGGTTCTGGCAGGGGTCGGCCGCTTCGATGCTGCCCTTCAGGGTGCTGAAATAGACGATGTAATTGGCCACCACCGGGTCGGCCCAGACTTTCTCTCCAGCCGTCAGTTCACCAACCCGCTTGCTGTTGTCCAGGCCGGTCTCGCTGGCATTGCCCATGTACCACTCGAGAGTGGCCGTATTTCCGCCTTCATCGATCAGGCCCAGGAACGAATACTGCCGGTCGGCCGGAGCCTGCTCGTGTCCGCCAGTTCCGAAATAAATCCGGGGATAGCTCTGACTGGTAGTGGAAAAGCCTTTCCAGACAGCAGGCTTGGTGATGATGGGATAACAACAGCGGTCGCTGTAGATAGCCCTCAGGCTCCAGCCACTGGTCCGGCCTGAAGTTACGTCCAGGCGCCATAACCTTCCGTCCAGGTCGCCAATGTATACATAATCAGTATCGCCGTCCAGGTCCAGGTCCACTCCGTTGGGAGAACCAGGCAGCGAGACATAGATGTTGGGGAAGGGGTGGCCCGAATTGTTGCTCCTGGAGGAGTCTACATCGGTGATTCTGCTGGACCAGCTGGACCAGAGGACCGATCCGTCCTGGATGTTAATGGCTATCAGGGTGTTGCCGATGTAAGCCTGGTAGGCAGTATCTGCCTGATGGACATAGCCCGAACCCATAAAAGCTACCCATATCGGGTTGCCGTTATTAATTATCTTGGCGATATAAGGCACAGACCAGGTCTGGCCGTTGGTCATGTGGTAATTCCTTCCTTGCCTTCTAACCCTGTCCCCGGCAAATTCCCACATCGGCACCGGATTTTCTGGGTCGGTGATGTCCAGGGCAAAATAATAGTAATGGTAGTTCTGGGTGGTACCGTTGTTATAGCCGTCCGGAGCCTGGCCGTAACCTTCGCCCTGGCCGCAGATGAGCACCGTCCGCCACTGCCCGTTAATATAAACATCTGAAACGGAAGGAGAACCATCGACGTAGGTCTTTCTGGAAAAATATCTCAGGCCGCTGGCCTGGTCCACCGCCCACATCTCTTTCAATCTGGAAAGTTGATTGTAAGGAATGTAAGCCCAGAGCTCCTCGCCGCTGGTAACATCAAAGCAGTGCAGCATGCCGTCGTTGGCCCCGACGTAAACTACTTTCCGGCGGGCCCGGTTGGCCTCCTTGAATTCGGCATAGTTATCACCCATCAGTCTGGGGTCTTCGCTGGGTGGACCGACCACCGCCGGGGTTGAATGGTTGATGTCGCCCAGTCGCCAGTAGCGCCCGTGCCCCCGGACGAAAAGTATCAGGGCTTCTTCGTTATTCTGATAATCGCGCATGATGGGTTTCATCAGGTTAACATTGGCCAGGTTAAATTCTATTCTCTGCAGGTTGGGGGCGGCCGGCGGCTGGCTGGTATTGGTGTTGATGGCGGTGTAAATGGTCCGCGTCCTGGGGTCGCGGTCCATCAGAAGGGCCCCGGCGTCCCACAGCAGCTCCACTCCTTCGGCCAGCCAGCGGCCGGTGTCTGAGCCCAGGTCGGAGGTGGTAACCGTGCGCAGGTTGGAGTAGGTATTCTGGATAGCGGTCATCCCGGTTACATCATAAGCTCGGAGGTGTCCTTCCCAGCCGGGATAGACGAAAGAAGCGGCGATGATCATCTTGCGGTTCTGGCCGCTTCTGTCGATGACCGAAGTGGCCACCGAGGAGCGGGAATATTCCCTTCGGCCGACGTAAGTGAACTCGATGGTCAGGTCTCCTATGAGCGGGGTATCAAAAGAAGCTCCGGTGTATTCGGCCATGGGGTCTTCCGGGGCGGTTAGAATGGCTTTCCATTTAAGATTGGCCCCGAAGTTGCTGAAAGTGTGCCAGCCCGAGTCCGACCAGGGGCGGATGTCGCTGCCTTCAAAAGTCTGGTAAGGCTCCCAGTGTAAGCCTCCGTCGTTGGATAGAAAGAACTGCACTCTTAATAAATCAGCGGTACCGCGGACTCCCTGGTTGAGCCTGATTATCCTGGCCTTGGTTATGGCAAACTGCCTGGGGTCAAGCAAGCCTTCGACCACGTTGGTGGATATGGCTTCTCCATAAAGAGCAAAGACCGCTGCCAGCTTGTTGATAATCAGGTAATAATCACCCGAATGGTTGGCATCAGCCACCACCAGGTCCATATCTTCATCATTATCATAATCCAGCATGGTGCAGATATCGACATCATAGTAAGGAGGAATGATCGGCTGGCAATTGTTTAAACAGAGGAAATTCCAGGTGACTTCCTGATAGGTGATAGTTTCTCCGGTCTCCGGGTCGGTGGTAGTCACATCGTGCAGCCCGGTGTTTTTGAATATCCACATATGGGCCCGGTTGCCGGCATTCCAGGCATCAGTGGCTCCAAAAATGTCAGGCCTTCCGTCCTTTTTGAAATCGGTTACGGCTAAAGCCACAGTACCGGTAGCAGTAGGGTCCGGAATTGGTATTTCACTCCGGGTAAACCTGCCTGTGCCGTCGTTCTGGTAATAAACCAGGTAAGGCCAGCCGTTGACCGAACCGGCCACGATATCTATGTCACCATCCAGGTCAAAATCGCCCGCAGCCACGGCCGAGGTCCCCCTGTCGGTATAACCACCAGGGGTGGGAGCGATATATCCTGTTCTCTGGTCGTAGTTCAGCTCGGCTACCTCCCATTCTCCCAGGTCTGTCCAGCGGAAGGGGCCGGGATTCCTGACCAGGAAAATCTTGTCTTGGCTGGCCACCAGCACATCCTGGTCGCCATCCTTATCAATATCAACGGTATGGAGATGGTTGGCGGCCCAGTTGCAATAAATGCCAGCAGCCATGAACCTGGCAGTAAAATTTAAGTTCCTGGGGTCGGTTCGCGGGTAAAAGACCGGGTTATCCGCCGTGCCCTGGTTTATATACAGGCAGGCTACAAAATTGTTGTAAGAAAAGGAGTCGTTAGCATTCTTGTAGAAAAAGAAATCCAGCAGTCCATCTCCGTTATAATCGCCGACGGTAATAGAAGCCGGCCCTACTGTGAGACCGCTGTCAAAAATCCGGGAATTGTCCACCTGAAAAACGAGGCCGTCATCGTCTATCCCGTCGCCATTGGCGTCATTGTAATAATTCCAGACCATTTTCAGTTCAAAGGTGTTATAATCCAGTCCGACCAGGTCCGGTTTACCGTCGCCGTTAAAATCACCGGCGGCCACGACATACATCCTGGCTCCCATTCCCGTGGGCTGGGTAACTTCGAAATTTCCGCCCAGATAGTTCAGGTGAATGGGGCCGGTGGGCCAGTTGGCCACCGAAGAATTTTGCTTGTCCTTGTACTGGTCGGTGTCAAAGTTTTCGGTGAAGGAATTGGTGTATTCCACGCAGGCTGCTGGTTGCTGGGCCCTGAATTTGAGCACCAGCAAACCGGTACCCAGGAGCATTATGGCCAGGATAAAAAACGCTTTTTTTCTCATAGCTCGCTTCCTTTCCCGCCTTCCGGCGTCCGATATTTTATTAAAAACATGATCTCAACCATATCTTCTGGTGCCTCAGAGCTCTGGTATCTGAATTTCTATCTCCAGACGGCAGGTGGCCAGGACTCGGTCGGAAACATTTGGCCCGGACCTGACCACTCCGATACAGACCATCAGGAAATCGCTCGGGTCGGTGGTGTTGAAGCCAGCTTCATCGTCTATGATAAACACCGTATAGCGGTATCTTCCGTCCAACTCCCCGCTGCGGTCATAAACAAAAGGCTCTTCGTAAAAAATGACTTGTAATGGATTGTCAGCCTGCCCGTCTCCGTTCTGGTCCAGAAGTTGCAGAATCTGTTCATCGGTCAAGCGACGAAAATAGGTAGGGTTGGGAGTGGCCAGATTCATATTCTGAAAGGGGATATCGATTCCATCCGGGCTTTTTAGATAGTGGTCGCCAAAACTACCCCAGGTGCCGGAAGCGATGCTGTCTTCCATGGTCATCCTGGCCGCATCAAAGCCGGCTTCGGCCGCGTTGAAAGCTTCTTCCTGGTAGCGCATGCTGGCCGAGACTTTGGGTCCGGAGCTGGTCACGGTCAGCACGGCCACGCCCACGGTCAGCATGAAGGCCAGCACCAGAATGACAGCGATTAAACCCGAACCTCGGGGCTGCCGCTTCTTTTTAGTTCTTATTTCCATCCCGGTTACTCCCATCGTTTTTTCCTTTTACCTCTGTCCCCGGTTATACAGGTTGAGGCTCAAATTCCGGATGTTAGCCGTGGTCTCCAGCACGAACCGGCGGTGATAGTCGTCGGTATTGCTGCCGGTGGAATCGGATACAGAAGGCCGGCGGTAATTATGGATATTGGACAGGACTTTGCCCGAGACCGAAACAAAGCGGTTGGGTGTCCGGCCGACGATGATTACCCTTATCTGGCGGATGAAGGAAATTTGCTCGGCTGTCCAGCCAGCGTCCCACGGCTTGAATCCGTCAAGCAATCCGTCCCCATCCAGGTCGCCGTTATATTCAAATTGCAGGTCTTCAATATTCTGGGCCAGCGGCAGGTGGAGCCCGTTATTGGTAACATACAGGATACCCGGCTCACCCACATAGCCGTTCTGACCGGCAGTCAGGCCCGGGAAAAGAGTGCTGCCATAATTGCCGGTGGTATCGAGCCAGAATTTCTTGACATTACAGAACATTATCAGCCCGTCATCAAAATCATCCGATTGACAGTTAGAAGTGGCCATGAGGCCTCGCGGCGGGTCCACTCCTGGGGCCAGGCCCGGCGACATGTTGAATCTTTCGTTGGTGCCGCCCTGATTCCAGGTGATGTGGGTTAGTTGCCGGACTTCGCCCTCCCGACAGGGCGATTTGGGATTGGGCAATATCAGAACGATTTTATTAATGTAAAATTCGGCCGGGTAAGGGAAGGTTTCAAAGCTTCCGTCATAAACAGAAACAGTAACCGAACTGCCCTGATATTCCTGAATGCGCAGGTTAAGGGGGTCTTCCATGTTGCCCAGGATAATCAGGCTGTCGGGACGGACTTCCGAACCCTGGTCTTCGTTGTTGAAACCATCAAGGGCATACATGCCGAACTCTTCGGGCAAGCCCGCGCCGGCCATCCTCAAGTCGCGGACCATGAGGAACATGGCCGAACGGACATCGTGCTGCAGCTCGGCGTACTGTTGCTGGTCAACTGAAATCTGGTTGCTCCTGGAGTAAAGGGTGAGTGCGCCGATTATGACAATCACCATGATGGTCGCGGCGATCAGGACTTCGATCATGGTGAAGCCGGCCGGTCCCTTGTTTTTTACTCTATTGATCTTATTCTGGCGAATTTTCTCGGCCTGGTGTTTCATCATTTTCTCCCTACCTGGTTATGATGGTATGAACATAAGCTCTGACCCGGTACTTGTCGGGGTTGGCTATAAGCTGGTCTCTGGCCACAGCCCGAGCAAATATGGGAAAGACCATCACCAGGACGTCAAAGCCGGCGGTGTTGGCCACCTGAGAGGGGGTGACCACTGTCAGTCGCCGGAAGTCGAGGGTCCCGTCCTGGTTGATATCAATCAGCTCATCGTTGCTTTCCCCGATATTCACTGAGGGAAAAACACCCAGTTCATCAATGGTCAGGGTCCGAAGGTAATCAATCTGCTGCTGGGCCA
>JANLGB010000014.1:0-427 GCA_024653405.1 Candidatus Saccharicenans sp. | reverse complement strand
TGGACCTCAAGTTCTGCATGACGCTCAAGGTAAATAGCTGGGCCAGGCTAACGAAGACCACGGTCACCAGGGCCAGGCTGATGATGACCTCGATCAGGGTAAAGCCACCCTTTTTCCCCGGTGTCCCCCTGCCCGGGCTTTTCTTTTCGGCCGCCTTTTTTTTCAAAGACTGGAAAAAGCTCATGGTTTTCTCCCCGTCCTCAGCTCTTGGTTTTCCTGTAGCCGATGGAGCCACCGGCATAAACCGTCAGGATTCTCAAGTCGTCCTGACCCAGGTTCTTAAGTTTCAGGCTTTGTAGGATTATCCTGAAAGTCTGGGGATTGCTGAAATCGTAGTTGGCCACCATCCCCAGAGGCGAAAAAACTATCTGTTCATTGCCCGATGGCAACTGAATTTGCGGATTAAATTTAGGCGGCAGGGTTTTCT
>JANLGB010000149.1:1960-5669 GCA_024653405.1 Candidatus Saccharicenans sp. | reverse complement strand
AACTCCAGACCGGCCTGTCCAGTTTCAGCACTACCGCCTTCAGCTTCTTCCATTCCTGGAAGCCGGGCCGCCTGGATTACTCCCTGGCCGCTTCCCTCCAGGACAGCAAAGGCTACCTTCGCAACGGCAATTTTAACCTCAAGAATATTGAATTCCGACTCGGCTACGACCTGCCCTTTTCCGGGCGGTTGAGTGCCGACCTGACTTATGCCCGGGTGAAAAAGGGCTTCGTCGTCTTCAACCGGGCCGACCACGACCCGCAATCGCCCGATTATCAGACCCCGCTCGAAAGCTCTTTCCCCGCCTCCGACGGAGAATATATGTACGGCGGCCTGGGCGCTTATCCCGAGCCCGGGGCCTGGTGGGCCAAGGACCGGCTGCTCCTCAGCCTCAACTACGACCAATCGCTGGGACGGGCCGGCCTGCTTCGCCTCAACGGCTGGCTTAACCACGGAAACCGCGAAGCTTACAACACCCGGGTGGCTCTGGACCGCATCTTCCACAAGAAGTTTTACGACGACCGGTCCTATGGTGCTAGCCTGGAGTACAGGTTGCCGCTGTTCGAGTCATCTGGAGAGGCCGGCGATTCTGGTCGGTCCTATTCACTCCTGGCTGGACTTGATTACGCCCACCTTAAGGATGACGGCGACCTAAACTATCCCGACGATTTCCGGGCCCCCTTCCGCAACGGCTATTATGTGGCTTCCAAACTGGCCAACGCCTATCTCCAGGCCGACCTGCCGCTGTTCCTGCCCGGCCTGACCGCAACCCCGGGCTTGCGTTTTATGAGCCACCGCGGGCTGTCGGGTCCCGGCGGGATCATCGAGGGCATTCCTGGCATTTCCATGAGCGGCCTGGCCCCATCCTTCAAGCTGACCTACAGCTATTCTGAGAGCGGACTGCTTTTCCTGAGCGCGGCCCGGGCTCTGCGCTTTCCCACCCCGCCCGAGCACTACTGGCATTACGATGCCGACGATGCCGGGGTTGATACCAGCCAGCTACCCTTCGAGCCCGAAGACGGGTTGATGCTTCAGGCCGGCTGGAAGTATGACCTCGAGGCCCGGACCAGACTGGAGATTTCCGTTTTCTATTATCACCTCAGACATTTCATCCAGTTCGACCTGATTAATTTTGTCTCTTACAACATTGACCGGGCCCGGCTGGCCGGAGCGGAAATCGAAGTGGCCAGGCAATTGAGCCGCAGCCTGTCATTTTTCGCCAACCTATCGCTCTTCACCTCCCGAACTGCGGGTGACCAGCTGCTGGAGATTTTCGTCCGGCCGGAAGACCGGGATTTCAACCGACTACCCGGCGTTCCCGGGGCCAAGGGCAATCTGGGGCTGCGCTGGCGCAACCGCCAGGGAGTCAGAGTAGCCGGATTCCTTCAGGCCGTCAGCTCGCAGAAAGTAATCTACAACCGTAACTTGCTTTGGAACGATGAGCTGCAGGTGGCCGAGCAAAAAGGTTACCTGCGTTTCGACCTGGAAGCCAGTTACCCGCTGCCCCGGCTCAAGGCCACGGTTTCCGGTTTCATCCATAATGTCCTGGATGCCCGCTACCAGGAACGATTTGGCTTCCCGGCCGCCGGCCGTAGCGCCGGGCTCAGCCTGAAGTTCACCATCTGAAACCGGACGCCTGGCCTTCCCTGCCTCCCGGAAAGCCTGTCTAACCCGGGTCAACGGTGCCGGCCTTCCTCTCCCGGGTCTATTTCCGAGGTTTCTGCTTGACGCTCGGGGCCGGGTTTGATAGGCTTCAGAAGTCACAATAAAAAATTATTAATATTGATAAATAAAAAAGTGACAAGCCACCGGTAGGTGGCGAAGGGTACCATTCCTGGTCATCCCGCCAGGATTAAACCCCCTATGGCTCTCGAGCCAGGGCGGTTTTGCTCTCATAAAGCAACTGAACGAGTATGCGAATAAAGAAAGCAGCAGAAGAAAAACTTAAATCCAGAAAGAATCTCGAAAACGGAGCCTTTAAGACCGCTGCCGAGCGCTGGGACCGGCAGATGAAAGCCTGGCAGGAAGTCCAGGCCAGGACCGGCCGCCGGAGCCTATCGCCCTTTGAGTCGGTCCGAGCCGCCCAGCGTTACTGGCAACAGGTTAACAGTTTTCAGCAAGGACGCCTGGATTTTTTGGTCTCGAGGCTGCAGCCGGTGGCCGGGAAGCGAATACTGGACATCGGGTCCGGGCCAGGAGTTCTGGCCATTCCACTGGCAGAACACGGAGCCACGGTCACAGCCGTCGATCCCTCCCCGGCCATGCTCGGACTATTAAGACAGAAAGCAGAGGAACGGGGCTTGTCCCAGATAGA
Source organism: Candidatus Saccharicenans sp. (assembly GCA_024653405.1). Classification (GTDB taxonomy): domain Bacteria; phylum Acidobacteriota; class Aminicenantia; order Aminicenantales; family Saccharicenantaceae; genus Saccharicenans. The sequence continues at coordinate 3,356 of JANLGB010000149.1, read as the reverse complement.
ATGCCGGTCCGGGCGCTGGGAAGAACTGAACCTGGCCCGGGATCTTGGACGCCATTTGCCATATGAGGCGGTGGTGGCTTCACTTTCGCTGTTGATGGTCGGGATAAGGGACTGCCTGCTGAAGATGATCCGGGCCTGTGCCCGCGGCGGTCGAATTTATCTGCTCTGGGCCCGCAGCCAGAATCACTGGAGTCAACAATTAAGCGAAATTTATCCCCATCTTTACGGCCTCGAATATCTACCCAAGCCCGGAGCTGAGTTGCTCCTGGAGGTGGTTCTGGAACTTAGACAAGAGCTGGCTGAGGAAAGGGGCTCGGGAAAACTTACCTCCCACTCAGGGAACCTGCCTGAAAAGCCCTGGGAAAGAGAAAAAAGAGAAACCGGCGAGGCAATCGGCAGAATGGCTAAGATGGCCATAATCACCCGAAGAGAGGCGGAAGAATCAGCCATGGTTATGGGTCCGCGGCTGCAGGCCACGCGTCCAATCCCCGCCAAAAAGACCTCTTTCGCTAAGACGAATTCAGTTGACAGCAGGGCTGAGGGGCTCGGCTTCGGCTGCCGGGAGAACGAGGCTGCCGATAACTCCCGGACTCCGGGCCCGAACAATCCACGGGTTAGTTGGCCGGAGATAGCCGAGATAGCCGTCGAAGAGGTGGATTTCATCTATGGCGAAGGTTTCGCCTCGCCGGTCGAAGCTCTGGAACATTTCCAGGACTATTTCGGGGTTAAGGGAACTGACCGGGCGCGGGTGGCAGTTATCCAGGAATTCCTTCGCAAAAATCTGAAGCCCGATAATGGCAGCTGGCGCCTCCAACATCCCTTGCCCTGCCTCCTGATTACGATTAAAATCGGCCACAGTGATTAGTTGCCCTGAAAATCGGGCCAATTCTCGTCACTCAGTAATCTTTCGGGCCGGCCTGATTTTTCTTTTTTTTATGCCTGATGTTTTTTAGAATAATTAAGAATGACTGATAATTCAGGAGGGCTGGGAGCGGGCCGGTTCCGGTAGGTTCCCAGCAGCCAGAAAAAGAAAAATACTTACAAGAAAGAGGAAGCAAATGACGGACAGGAGATCGTTCTTAAAAACCCTGGGCACGGGCCTGGTAGCGGCCGGAGCTGGTGCGGCCGCAGTCACGGTGAGCGGTTGCCGGCCTTCAGGTCAGGAAAGGAAAGCGGCGCTGGCTGGCCCTCGGCGATAACACCGTGCTGGAAGAGGGCATGATGTTCAGTGTCGAGCCGGGCCTTTACGACCCGGAAAACGGCTTCGGCTACAACCCCAGTGACAACCTGCTGGTGACCAAAGACAAGGGAATAATGATGAGCAGTGTCCCCTACACCAAGGAATGGATGTTCCTCAAGCTCTAAAAAGGGGGACACACTACATATTTCCTATTTT
>JANLGB010000149.1:0-1950 GCA_024653405.1 Candidatus Saccharicenans sp. | reverse complement strand
TACTAAGCCATTGACTCTGTCAATCGATGTGTTTTTGATATTAGCCGGACTTCCAGGATATTTCCTGTTCACCTGGCTCCCGCTACCTGCCCGCCCATTGCTTTCCAAAAGGAATAAAAGCGGAACGTTCGATAAAATGGGGACATCCGGCATATTTGGTGATTAGATTGCTCTAAGGGTGCCCACGTTCAGTTGTTTTCCTTCATCAATTGTCATATTTCCGTCCCCAAATTATTGGGCATGAACCGCAGTTATGTTTATGGTAGGAGCAATTCTAACAGTCAAAGGATGGGTTAGTCTCCCCGGCAGAAATGGGGGTCCGAATTTTGGCCCTCCTTAGGCCGGGCGCAAAAATTGGAAAAATAAAATATCTAAATATCTAAGGGTCTCCTCTTTTCACCCTTTGGAGCTTATTTCCCGGGATGACTTTGCGGGTTTCAATAAGATGGGCGGCTATGACCCAGAAAAAAAATCAGGCTATATGTAGCGTGTCACCCTTTTCTTGAGATTAGATTATTAAAATCCCAAAAAATGCAAAAAGCCCCTTATGGTCCTTCCTAAATTTATCCTTCCGATGAGGAAACAGCCAGGCAGCGGCAAAAAGAAAATTAGGAAATATGTAGTGTGTCCCCCGTTTTAAAAGTAGAAATTCAGGCCGCAGCTGAAATAATTGCCGTGGAACACATAAAAGGCGGTCTCGCCGTACCTGAAGTAATAGGCATGGACGGCCAGCCACCATTTCGGACTGTAAATCAAGCCGAAGGAATAGGAAACGCCTTCCACCTCTTCGGAATTCTTCATCAAATATAGATTGGGGTTAAAAGCCAGGTTTTTTATCGGCCAGAATTTCATCCCGAATCTCATGGAATAGGTATTGATCCACCTGACTTCTTCTTCCGGGTGCCAGAGCACCGATTTTTCCCGCACCGAATAAACTGACCACAGCCCAGCAAGGTGGTGGCTGAATTTATATTCCAGTCCGCTATCTGCCAGAAAGCCGCGATAACTATCCGAACCGGCCAGGTAGGACAGGTTTACATAACCGGACAGCCGGCTCTCGGCAAAATAGACCGTGCCCGCCAGCCGGCCGACATCGGCCTTCATCGTCCTAAGAACCGGGCCGCCCCCACTGTCGCTTCCGTAATAATCGTAGCGGAAATTATGATAATGGTAGCGGAATATCAGCGAGGCCTGGTGGCCCAAGCCGATCCTGAATCCGACCCAGGGGCTCAAGATGAAAAGCTTGTTGGAGCCGCCGTATCCCTCCAGGCCGAACTGCGGCTTGACCTCCCCTCGGGCCCCGCTCCAGGCCGATACCAGCAGCAGGATTAATCCCGCAGACAGAACCACTCCGCGCCAGCCTCTTCGGGTTTTCATAGACGCCGTGGCTCTTTTATTTTTCATCATCCTCACCTGCCTTTATATTTGTCATTCTCATTTATTATTGCCGATCTCATTTCTGTATTAAGGACACCACTGGCTCTTTTTCCAGTCTCTCACTTCCAGGAAAAAGCCTACCGCTCCTGGAAAGCTCAGGTCGCCGGTCAAAATAAAAGCCACCGTTGTCAAATTCTTTAGGCCTCCACTAATAGCTTTTCATCCCACCGACTAACGCTTTTCGTCCCCGACAATTTGTCGACCACCTGCTTCTCGATCACCAAATCACTGCCGGGGGCATTTCAACCAATCTATAAAGGCAAAAAAGCTTGACCTGTGAACTCGCCTCCTTCTTAGGCCTGGCCCGGCCCTTCTTTCTCGCCACCGCCCGGTCCAGGTTTGCCCTCAGTTCCGGACCCGGCCGCTTCTTCTTTGGCCTCCTCTGGTTCCCGGCCGCACCCTCCTTCGACCCGGCCGCTTCTCCCGCCGACCACTGTGTCTTCTTTTTCTCGGGCCACTCCCGGCTCCTTATCAGTTTCTCCAGGTTTTCCTTCTTCTTTTTCTTCTTCTTTT
>JANLGB010000148.1 GCA_024653405.1 Candidatus Saccharicenans sp. | reverse complement strand
GCCAAAACCAACTATCTTTATCTAACCTACTGCGGCACGGAAGACGATGTCAGGTTCCGGCCGTCAAAGAAAAAAATAATGGTGCTGGGCTCCGGTCCGTACAGCATCGGCTCATCGGTCGAGTTCGACTGGTGCGGGGTAAACACGGTGTTGACGCTTAGAAAACTCGGCTATCAGACGATTATGGTCAACTACAACCCGGAAACTGTGTCCACTGACTATGATATGTGCGACCGTTTATATTTTGACGAGTTAAGCTTTGAGCGAGTGCTGGATATTTATGAGAAAGAAAAGCCGGCCGGGGTGATAATTTCCATGGGCGGCCAGGTGCCAAATAACCTGGCTTTGAAACTCCACCAGGCTGGAGTGCGGGTGCTGGGAACTTCACCGGAAAGCATTGACCGGGCCGAAGACCGCCACAAGTTTTCCAGGCTCCTGGACCAACTCGGCATAGACCAGCCACCGTGGAAAGAGGTCACCAGCCTGGAAGAGGCCAGGAAGTTCTGCGCCGAGGCTGGCTACCCGGTCATCATCAGGCCCTCCTATGTGCTGAGCGGCGCGGCCATGAGCCTGGTTTTTGAAGAAAGCTTTCTCGAGCAATACTTGAAAAGGGCCTCCTTGGTTTCGCCAGAACATCCCGTAGTTATTTCCAAGTTCATTATCGGGGCCAAAGAAATTGAATTAGAAGCTGTCGCCAGCAAAGGAAAGGTGCTGGCTTCGGCCATCATTGAGCATGTTGAAAATGCCGGGGTTCATTCCGGCGATGCCACCATGGTGGTGCCGCCGCAAAAACTTTACATCGAAACCATAAGGCGCGTGCGCATCATCGGGGAAAAAATAGCCAGGGCCCTCAAAATAACCGGGCCGTTTAATCTGCAGCTCTTGGCTAAAGACAACGAGCTCAAGGTCATTGAATGTAACCTGCGGGCTTCTCGTTCGCTTCCCTTTGTTTCCAAGGTCTCGCGCATTCCGTTTATCGACCTGGCCGTAAGGGCTATACTCGGTCTGCCGGTGAACAACAACCGGTCAATCTTTGAACTGAATTATGTCGGGGTCAAGGCCCCGCAGTTTTCCTTTTCCCGGCTTAAGGGAGCTGACCCGCGGCTGGGCGTGGAAATGGCTTCGACCGGTGAGGTGGCCTGCCTGGGTGATGATGCCTATGAAGCGCTGCTCAAGGCCATGATGGCCGCAGGCTACAGGCTCCCGGAAAAATCCATCCTGCTGAGTCTCGGTGGAGAAGAAAACAAGCAGAAATTTTTAGCCGCGGCCTTGGAGCTGGCCAGAACCGGCCTCATTATCTACGCCACCGAAGGTACTTCCAGATTCCTCAAGCGCCACGGAATTGAAAGCACCCGGCTGTTTAAGATTCACCAGCCCCGCCAGCCCAACCTGAAAGATTTTCTTATGGAGAAAAAGATTGATTTTCTGATTTCCATCCCCCACACCGGAAAGCGCATAGAGTTTGATTCCGATTACCGGATGCGCCGCCTGGCCATCGACCTGGGGATACCCGTGATCACCAACCTGCAGCTGGCCGAGGCCTTTGTCTCCGCTTTCCGCAGTAAAAAACTCAGCGACTTAAAGGTCAAACGCTGGTCCGAATACGACTGATTTATAAATGCTTCCCTTGGTCATCTCTTCCTCCGATTTCTCCCTCGAACCTATGTCCTGATCATGCTTTTTTCATACGTTGATATCCGCTTTATCAGGTAAATAATCAAACCTTATATACTTTTCGCTGAAGAAAATAATCGAATAAAAAGAAGTCAGCGTCTGCAACCCGGAGTCTTCCAGGAGCGTCAAAAGGATGGAAACAAAGATGATTAACTGATTTTTGAAAAGGAGGAAAGGATGGACGCTAACACCCTCAGCTGGAGCAATCCTTTAATCGTGATTCTCTGGGTTTTTGGCTGGGCGGCTTTTGCCCTGATCATAATCTGGATCAATCACAGGAAAAAGCAAAAACTCCTGGACCTCATCCACAAGGAGCGAATGGCCGCCATCGAAAAAGGGCTTCCCTATCCCGAATGGCCGGATTACTATATCAATGAGGAAGGCAAAGGCCGCGAGAACCCCAGGAATGCCCTCGGTGCCGGCATAGTCCTGACCATGATCGGGCTGGGGATGACCCTGATGTTCTGGATGTGGCCGGCCGTACGAGTGGTCTGGCCCGTAGGTTTGGTCATCGTTTTCACTGGACTCGGCGTGATAATTTCCTATTTTATCACCCGGGAGAAAGGGAAAGAAAAAACGAGCTGAATATCAAAGCAGGGTAAGTAAAGTGGAAGACGAAAAGCTGGTGGCCTGGTTTCTGGAAAGCGGAGACCAGGCCGCTTTCAGCCAGCTGGTTGAACGCTATCAGAAAAAGGTATTTAGGCTCGTCTGCTCGGTGCTCGGTCCTTTCTCCGAAGCCAGCGCCGAAGAAGTCTGCCAGGAAGTCTTTATAAAGCTTTTTAAGAAGGTCCGCCTCTTTTCTTCCCGCAGCAATTTCAGCACCTGGCTTTACCGACTGGCCTTCAACACCGCCCTGGATTGGAGAAGACAGAATAGATTGCGGCTCTCGTTGACCAGCTCGTTTGAATCAGGAACAGGCGAGCCAGAAGACTCTACACCCAACCCGATGGAGGTTTTACTTGGTGAAGAAAGAAGGTTGATGGTACTCCAGGCCATCGAAGAGCTTCCCGAAATATACCGGACCATAACTTACCTGCATTACTGGCTTGAAGCCCCTCTGGAAGAAGTGGCCGGACAGCTCGGGCTTCCCGAAGGAACCGTAAAGTCTTACCTGTTTCGTTCGAGAGAGATCCTGCGTAAATCGCTGGAGAAAAAGCTGGCCGGAACCGGCCCCCAAAAGAGGGCAAAGGAGAGAAAATGATGAAGTCAGAACATGATAACCTTGACTTAATCCTGAAAAAAACTCTGACCAGAATGCCCAGGCCTGAGCTCAGCCCAGATTTCCTCACTTCTGTAGTTCAGAGAATAAGCCAGGAACAACATTCAGGGCTGAGTTCAAGATGGAAAACTCTGGTCCAGATGGCCTTCTACTGGGCGGCAATGCTCATATGTTCGCTCGGCCTGCTTTACGGTGCCCAGGTCAACCCGTCCTTCCTGCCCCTTGTCCTGCTCGCCAGCCCACTCCTTTTTCTTGGCCCTGCTCTGTACCGGAGAATCCTGAGTTGAACCTGCTCGATTTGATTCCTGACAGTTCCGATTGTGACTGGACTCTGAAAATAAAGAGGAAATGTTTCTCAACAAACATCATGATGAAGAGCGTTTTTATTGATCAGCTCTTCTTCGAGCCCGTGAACAGGAGAACGGCAGGCATTACCCTTTCCCAGATCTTGAACGAGTTTTTAGGCGACTTCTTAGCGAAGAATTTCTTGCTTGTAACTAAATTCACAAGTAAGCTATTGAATATGCTCATTGCCTTCAACCTTAGATTGGAGGACGAAGATGAAAATACGACTTCTGAGCGTCCCGGTGGCGGACCAGGATAAGGCTCTATGGTTTTATACAGAAAAGCTCGGCTTCATTGTTAAAAAGGATATTCCCATCGGCGAAGCCCGCTGGCTGACCCTGGTCTCACCCGAAGACCCGGAAGGTCCCGAACTTCTTCTAGAACCCAACGCTGAATACCCGGCCATGAAGGCCCTCAGGGAATCACTTGTAAGAGACGGCATTCCCATAGCTGCCTTCGCCGTGGGCAATGTTCAAGAGGAATTCACGCGGCTCAAAGAAAAGGGTGTTAACTTTACCCTCGAGCCCACAGATTTTGGCACGGCCATCGTGGCTATCTTCGACGACACCTGCGGCAACCTCATCCAGATTTACCAGGAAAAGACCGTATAACTGGGTAAGGTCAGCCTGGCTTCCATAATATTTTCAAAAAATTCTTGGGGGAAACTCCGGCACGGAGACCGTGTAGCGAGCCTTCCTTAGCAATAATCGCCGATGACTCTCGACAGTTTAACTGCTGCCTCTCGGTTGGGAAAAACAAAAATAACAGAGTGCGTCAAATCGTCATTGAGGCCTGGAGGCTTCAACCAGTAGGGTCAGCCCGTAATTTCTTTTCTCCGGTGGGGGTTCGACCAGGCGGAGGGCAAGTAAACCTATTGTCCCCAGTAAGAGATACCCGATGAAGCGCAGGGGTAGCAAAACCGCCGGCAGGTCATCAAGCCTCCAGGAAAAACGGGCCAGGGCCAGGGCCAGCGGACTCGAAAGAACGAATTGGGAGCGCTCGAGTTTCAGCCCGGCCTGCTGCAACTTACCTGAAACCACTTCCCGGTCATAAAATTGATTTACCCGGTAACGCCTCCGATGGCTTTCCTTCTCCTCGGCTCTCAGACCCGGGTTGGACAGGCTATCGGCCGAAAGAAATAATCTCCCGCCGGGTTTTAATAACCGGGCTATCTGCCGCAGGGTTTTTTCATCATCTTGTAAATGCTCGATAACGCAGAAGCTTATAACCTTATCAAAATAGTTTTCCGGGAAATCGAGTTCCTCGGCATCCATTTCCATAAAGCGAAGCTTCTGGCTGGAGCATCGCTTTCGGGCCCTTACTAAGGCTTTCTTGCGGATATCTATGCCCGTGGCCTCCGCCCCTTTTCTGGCAATCTTCTCTGTATAAAAACCGTCCCCGCAGCCAACATCGAGTATTTTTTCACCCGGCTTCGGGTCCAGCCACCGCAGTAGAGTAGAGCATTCCTCGACACGCCTGAAATTATGGTGGAAGCCCGAGAACCTGGCCAGCAATGTTTTGTATTTCAACTTAACTCCCAAGGTACCGACCGTTGTCTTCAGTAAAAATCTGCTTTTGTTTTTAATGATACCTTAAGAAGTCATCACCATTCAATGTAAATAGCATTCAGTTTTCGAAACATGGCATCCACTATCGCAGTATATCTTAGGTGCCAGAGAACTAATTGTCGGGAAAACCGGTCATAGCCCGAGTAAAATTCTTTGTACGTTTCGCAAGGGAAGGACTCAGGGGTTTGATGACGGCCAGCATAGAGATAGCAAACTTTTGGCTTGACTTGACACCGAGGAAAAAATATAAAGAAAAGCAAAGGTTATTTCTAATGAAGGCGCAAAGAGACATCTTCGTTTCGTTATCTCCAAAAAAGTAACCTAGACCTTTCCGCAGGCCACGGAAATAGCCTTTTTCTAAGGAAAGGAGTCGCCAATGACTGACCCTGAGTCCAGGAAAAAGCAGGAAGGGGCAAAAGAGAAAAAGTCAGCCAAAATTACCAGAAGAAAGTTCTTATCCTATGCCGGAATCGCCGGCGTAACTCCCATCATCGGTCAGTTACAACAGGTCCAGAAAAAAGTCCTTCCGCAAAAACAGATCGTCTTGCCTCAGACGGGTTTGATTCTCCGGGCCTTAAGGCCTGATGACCTGTTCTACTTAGATTTTGAATTTATCAATCTCAAGCTGGTCAACCTGCCGCGACCCCACCTGGTCAGGGAGAACGCTTCCCAACCAGCCTATCTTATCGTCCATTTCCCGCCGCAGAGTATTGCGGAAGAAGCTTTTTATGAGGCCAGCACCCCGGCTGAATCAGAAACTCCCAAGCCACCCCCTGTCTTTTCCAGGATATCAGGTCCCAGCCGCCTGGCCTTTCTCATTCCCGATGAAATTAAAGAGGTCCCGCTGACCCTGGAATCACTCCTGGCCTGGCAT
>JANLGB010000147.1:3004-5705 GCA_024653405.1 Candidatus Saccharicenans sp. | reverse complement strand
ATGGGGATTATCGGGCTTGAAAAGACGGGCGTAAATTTCTACTCCGTCGCGGGCCTTAATGGTTATGATTTCCGGGTCATACCAGGGATAGGCCCGGAATTCTTCGGTGGTGGAAATGGTGACTTGCTTTGGCTTGGAGGCCGGGGCCAGCGCCTGGAGGTAAAGCTCCGGGGGCACCGTGCTGTAGGAATGAATGATGGCTACGGCGCTTTCATCGGGCGAGAGGTAGAATTCGTTCATCCCGACCAGGTCGGTCAGCCGCGTCTTTTTGCCGGTGCGCAGGTCGAGCCGGTAGAAATGCCTTTCGCCCGGATGGACTTCGCTGGTTACCAGGTAGACTTTCTGGCCGTCGCCAGAAAGCTCGGCCTGGGTCACCTCGTACCGGCCTTCGGTCAGAGCTTTCTTTTCCCGGCTGTCAACCGCCAGCCGGTAGAGATGGGCGTAACCATTTTGTTCGGAAAGGTAGGAGACATGCCGGCTATCGGGCCACCAGAAAATGCTGGTCAGGCCGAGCGAGCCAACCCAGGCTTCGTCGTGGACATTTTCCACGACCGTGGTCTTGCCGCTAGCCAGGTCAAGCAGGAAGAGCCAGGCGTTCTTGCGGTCTTCGCTCTGGGCGACCAGCAGGCATTTCTGGCCATCGGGTGACCACAGCCATTGCCTCGGGTTGACCTGGCGCTCACCCTGGCCGTCATCCACCCAGCGCACCTCGCCGTTTTCGGTATTCATTATCCCCAGCCTGGTTAGCTGCGGGTTTTCGGCGGCCTTGGTGTGGGAGTTGATGGTCTCGGTGAAGCCGCTCCGGGTAACGTAATTGGGAACGATGGTGTTCCTGGCGCTGGTAATTGTTTCCCTTACCAGGAACAGGACATATTTTTCATCAGGACTGGGCTCGGCCAGGACCAGCCGCTGGTTTTCAGCCAGCAGGAACGGCTTTCTCCTGGTGGTGACCCGGCTCAGGGGCGGCAAAAGGTCTGCTCCACCGCCGCCGCGGCCGAAACCTTCAAAGCCCATCCGAAAGATATCCTTAAATAGCGCCCGCTGCTGGTCCTCGTACCATTTCTGAATGTCGGTCGGCTTCGGCGGCTCGGGCTGCTTTTCCCGGGTGAAGGAAGTCAACTGGCGCAGGCTGCGGTCGGTGAGGCTCAGAATGAATAGGTTATCGCCGCTCTGGTAGTAGATTTTTTTCTGGTCGAAAGTGAAACCCAGGCTAGATTCGGCCTGGTCGGTGGCCGTCAGCTGCTCGGTCTTCCTGGTGGCCAGGTCGTGGAGGAAGATATCACCGTTCTGGTTGACCAGGAGTCTTTTGCGGTTCTTATCCCACTGCCAGGAACTGCCAAAACGGCCAAAACCAAAGAAACCGCGGAAGCGACCGGCTCCGCCCAGCGGCGGGTTTTCCAGGATCTTTTCCCGGGTGATTTTTACCGGCACTGGGTTGGCCAGGCTTACGGCGTAGATTTCAGTTGTTTTCTCACCCGGCTTTTTCCAGCGGAAGTACAGGGTTTTTCCGTCCGCCGCCCAGACCGGGCTGGAGGGTGGAGTCCCGATGAAGTCCTGGCCGGCCATAATTTTTTCAATGGCCAGTCGCGGCCGCTCTTCACCGGCGCTGGTAGAAGACACCGCGGCCGGGCGCAGGGGAGATAAGAGTAAAATCAGCAGGAACAGGGCCGACCATATTTTAAGGCTGCCTGTGGCCTCGAGAATGGTTTTTGCTTTTCGGCGCATGACGTCCTCCTCTTGGTATTTTACTGTTTAGATTTATGAATCTTTATTGTTCTTCCAATTTTTTGCCCTGGTTGTGGTGGTGGGCAGAATCAGGCCGGGCTCATTTGTTTGGCAACTGGGGTCGGGCTTCCCTTTAAGCTTAAGAATTAGGCCCGGTATGATTTTTGGATTTTGGCTCCTTAATTTCTGGCTGAACTTTATTACGGTCATATTTCCGTCAATTTACTTTTTTGTTTAATTAGTCTAATCCCAGTCCCATGTCCCCTACGCTCAGGCCCGCAATCATTTCCATAATATAAGCCATCCGGCTGGCGATAATAAAGAGATTTTTTCCGGGCAGAGAAGCTCGGGCCCCAAGGCCCGGTTAAAAACCCTGCCTCTTGGTGGAACCGGTTATTTTTATTGAACGGGTTTTTTCCTTTTTTTATTTTAGCCGTGTAATTCTATAGCCGTCCGGGTTCTAAGCGAGACTTGGCTTGACCAGGTTGGCTGGTGGCGGAAATATTACCAGAAAAAAAAGCCCAACAATTGAGATAATCAAATAGGCCTTAAGAACGCTTCTTCCTGTCCGAAGGTCATACCGAATCAGTTAAAGAATTTTAAGACAGTCGATGAGAAAGGAATTTGTTCTTAATAGCAAGGCAAGTATTATCCGCTTGGAGACGGCGGGACTTTCATTTAGACCCGACCCCGACGGCAGGCGCTGGCTCAGGTTGGAGCGTCCCTGAACCCCAAGGGCCGGCATCCTAAAGACCAGGGTTAGTTTTCTGAATCGGTCAGAGGACATTCCCGGGTCACCCCCCAATTTTCTGCATACCTCGTTATTTCCTTTGTTTTCTTTAAGTTGGAAATCAGGGGGGTGAGGAGCAAGCAGTCGGCGGGGGATTGGAATTTCACCCTGATAAACATCCCCTTAGGTGATTGCCAGCTTGGGCCGGCCATGAGATATTGGTCGCGCCTCAGGTTGAGGCGAGGC
>JANLGB010000147.1:0-2994 GCA_024653405.1 Candidatus Saccharicenans sp. | reverse complement strand
GGAGGAAGATCCTTCTCCTCTTTCCTCCTTCTTCCTCATCCAACCCCTTGACCTCTTTTTTTTACCCTCTGTTTTTCTCGTTTCTTCCAGTTTTCTCTTTTCTCCCGTCTAAACTATCTGCCAATCATTCTCCGAAAGAACGTTCTCTTTTTTTAACAGGCAATTGAGAGAGATTTGAATTCTGAGCCCCGCCGGCAACCGGGAATAAAGGCTGACCGTGAGCTTTAATTTGCAGGCTTTAATCGAAGTCGCACCTTAGAGCCGGAAAATAAAATAAGGCTTGAGCCTGATATACGCTGGCTTAGGTGGTAGTCTTGATTAAAAGAAGTGGCGTGATTCGCTCCCGGACACAACTTGTTTTTTTTCAGGTTCTGGAAAAATCCTTCTCCTTTTGCTAATAATAAAATGGTTGTTGGGAGGTTTAATTAAAGAGCCGTGATGGAAACTGTCGCCTTTTTGAGGTCAACGGGATGAACCGAATACCGGAAAAAACAACCGGCCCGCTTAAACTCAGGGCCGACCTGGAAATCCAGCCTCTGGAATACCGTGGCCAGCGGGCTTTGCTGGTGAGCGACCGCCTCGGCTTGATCAAAAACCCGGTTCTGCTCCAGGGAGAAGCCCTGGAAGTCCTGTCCCTGATAGACGGCCGGAGGGCACCAGAAGATATCAGGCTGGAATTCTTGCGTCAGCGCGGTTATTCTTTATCAAGCAGCAGCCTGGTCAGCGAGATTCTGGATAGTTTCCGCCAGCTGTGGTTTCTGGACACACCCGAATTTCAGGCCCGGAAGCAAGGTCTAATTCAGGAGTTCATTTCCCTGGAAGTGCGGGCGCCGGCTCTGGTCGGGGAAGCCTACCCGGGCCAGCCGTCCGAGCTGGGAAAATTCCTGGAGCAAATACTGGAGCTGGGAAAGCTGCCGCCGGAGGTTGAAGCTGAGCTAAAGGCCGGGCGCCGGCCGCTGGCTCTGGTGGCTCCTCATATCGACCTGGGGCGTGGCCACCACCTTTACTCGCGGGCCTATGCCTGCCTTTGCAGCCAGCAGTACCGGCGGGTGCTGGTTCTGGGAACCGGTCACATCCTGGAAAACGGACTGGTCTCACTAAGCGCCAAGGATTTTGCCACGCCTTTCGGCCGAATCAAGACCGATAAAGAAGTGGTGAGTGAGCTCAGGCAAGCAGCCGGCGGGCTGGCCGCTCCCGATGATTTTGCCCACAGGAAAGAGCATTCGATAGAGTTCCAGCTTCTTTTCCTGCAGCACCTGCTGGGCAGCGATTTCCTGATGGTGCCGGTTCTTTTCGGGTCAGTCAATCAATGGCTGGGAAAAGCCGGCCGGGCTTCGGATATTCCGGGCTTCCAGCCCTTCCTGGAAAAATTGCGGCAAACCATCGCCGAACCCGAGACCCTGGTGGTTGCTGGAGTGGATTTCTGCCACGTGGGGCCAAAATTCGGTCATCGGCAACCCTCCTCGGAGCTTAGAGAAGAGGTGCTGGCTTTTGACCACAGGCTGGTTGAGTCTCTACTTCAGCGGCAGGCAGAATCGTTCTGGCAACTGCTCCGGGAAAATGGCGACAGCTTCAATGTCTGTGGCTTTCCGGTTCTGGCAACCCTTCTGGAAATATTGAGCGCTGACCGGGGATATTTACTGGGGCACGAACTGGTGGAGGAGCCGGCCACCCGCTCGGCCGTAAGTTTCGCCTCCCTGGTCTATTTCTGATTTCAGTTTTTAGTCTCTATCCTGTATAATTCTGCCTGAAAATCTTTCCGGAGGACGAAATGACTGATTTTGGCGGTGCCCTGAAGAATTTGGCCGAAGTCAAAAAATACCGCCTGGCCATTATCGGTGTTCCCTTTGACGAGAAGTCCAGCTTCAGGCGGGGAGCTGCGGCTGGCCCGGAGGCCATCCGCCGGGTGTCAACGGGGAAATGCTACAATCCCGACACCGAGCTGGGTGTCGACCTGGCCGAAGAGACCGTGCTGGTAGACCTGGGGGACGTTGATACTTCCGGCGACATGCTCAAAACCTTTGCCGGCATCGAGGAAATGGTGGGTCGGGTGGTGGCGACCGGGGCGGTGCCGATTATCCTGGGGGGAGACCATTCGATTACTTATCCGGCGGTCAAAGCGGTGGCCAGAAAATATCAGCGGCTGGACCTGCTCCACCTTGACGCTCACCCCGACATGTACCAAGACCTGTACGGCGACCGACTGTCACACGCTTGCCCCATGGCCAGAATACTGGAAGAGCGGCTGGTTAAGAACCTGGTCCAGGTGGGTATCAGGGCCACCACCCCGGACATGGAAGCCATGGCCAGGAAATACCGGGTCAGGACCATCACCGCCCGGGACTACTCCGAAAAACTGAAGCTGGAGTTCAACCACCCGCTTTACCTTTCTCTGGACCTGGATGTGTTTGACCCGGCCTATGCTCCGGGCGTTTCTCACCACGAGCCAGGCGGCCTGACTTCCCGGCAGGTCCTGGACCTGATCCACCAGCTCAAGGCTAGGATCGTAGCTTTTGATATCGTCGAGCTCAACCCCTCACGGGATGTTTCGGAAATCACCGTCAGCCTGGCTTTTAAGTTGATCAAAGAAATTGCGGGGCGAATCGTCAAGCCCTGAAAAGAAAGAGGAGGGAGCCATGAAAAAATTTCTGCTGGTATTTCTGGGAATAGCCGCCCTGGCCATCATTATCTATTCGGTCGCGGCTCAGGATAAGACCGGTTTTGACCACTATTTTATCGACCGGACGATGCGGATTGATTACTACCACACCGGCAACCACCAGGAAGAAATCGTTGCCCTGGACCGGGTTTACCAGCAGGGAGTCTGGGCCGGCCCGATAAAGAACCTGCTCGACCCCTTCATGCGGGGAAGGTACTGCGCCAAGATTTATGAGGCCGCTTCCGGGCAGCTGATCTACTCCCGGGCCTTTGATAGCCTGTTCGGTGAATACAGGACGACGGATGAAGCCCTGAAAGGTAGCCAACGAACCTTTC
>JANLGB010000146.1 GCA_024653405.1 Candidatus Saccharicenans sp. | reverse complement strand
GACAGTTCGATCAAGCTGATCCAGGCCCTGGAGAATAACGAAATTCAGGGACTGGTCCTCCAGGACCCGATGAAGATGGGTTACCTGTCGGTCAAGGTGCTGGTGGACCACCTCCAGGGACGGGCCGTGGACAGGCGGATTGATACCGGGGTCAGTCTGGCCACACCGGAAAACATGAACCAGCCGGAAATAAGAAACCTGCTGGAACCCGATTTTGCCAAGTATGTCCGGTAAGTGAAAAGCAGCCGGCTCCGGGCAGCCGGTTGAAGACCAGTCACCATGCCAGAAGAGCTGCTTCTCACCTTGAACAGCATCAGCAAGAGCTTCGGCCACAATCTGGTGCTGGACCGGGTGGATTTTGATTTGCGAGCGGGCGAAGTCCATGCCCTCCTGGGTGAAAACGGCGCCGGTAAGAGTACCCTGATCAAAATCCTGAGCGGAGCCTACCGGCCGGACAGCGGGCGGATGTTAATCTCGGGAGCAGATTACCGACCCTCAGGACCGCTGGACGGTCGGCGCCAGGGCATCGCCGTTATCTACCAGGAGTTAACCCTGGCCCCCCACCTGACGGTCGAGGAAAATATCATGCTCGGCCAGGAAGAAAGCCGGCTGGGGCTGGTTGACAGGAAGAAAAACCTGGAAAAGATAAAGCGGGTTCTGGAATTTCTCCACCATCCTGACATCTCGCCCGGTGTCCCGGTCAGGAGGCTATCGGTCGGGGCCAGGCAGGTGGTGGAAATTGCCCGGGCTCTGGCCAGCCAGGCCAGGATTCTGGTGATGGACGAGCCCACCAGCAGCCTGTCCCAGGAGGATACCCGCCGGCTTTTTGAGATAATCAGGAAGCTCCGGGATGAGGGGGTGGGCATCATCTATGTCAGCCATTTCCTGGAAGAGGTCCTGGAAATCGCCGACCGCTTCACCGTTCTTAGGGACGGGCAGGTGGCCGGTCGGGGCCTAGTCGGGGAGACCACGGTCGAGGAACTCATCCAGTTGATGATCGGCCGGCGAATCTCGGAACTCTACCCCCGCTTGCCGCACCAGCCGGGAGAAGTTGGGCTGAGCTGTGCCGGATTGAAGAGCCAGCGGATGTCCCAGCCGGTCGACCTGGAACTGAGGCGGGGTGAAATCCTGGGTGTGGCCGGGCTGGTCGGAGCCGGACGGACCGAATTTCTGAGGGCTCTTTTCGGTCTGGACCGGCAGGAGTCGGGCCTGGTGGTGGTGGCCGGGCGGAAGTTCAGGCCGGAACATACAGTGGTCAGCATCGGCTGCGGCCTGGGAATGCTGAGTGAAGACCGGCAGGTGGAAGGGCTGGCCGTCAGGTTAAGCCTGGCCGATAACCTGACTTTAAGCCGGCTCAAACCTTACGTCCGGTATGGATTTCTCAACGGCCGGAAGCAGAAGGTTGCAACCGCCGGTTGGATAGACAAGGTTAACATCAAAGCCCGCTCCCCCGAGCAGAAAGTCTGGACCCTGTCCGGCGGCAATCAGCAGAAGGTAGCTCTGGCCAGGTTGCTGCACCAGGCAGCTGAAGTTTTTCTTCTGGATGAACCAACCAGGGGAATCGATGTCAGGAGCAAAGCCCAGATTTATGAGCTCATGGGCCGGCTGGCAGCAGACAACAAGGCGGTGATTTTTGTCAGTTCCTACCTGCCAGAATTGCTGGGGGTGGCCGACCGGATAGCGGTCTTTCACCGGGGGCAGTTGGTCTCTGTCCGCCCGGCGGCCGGCTGGACCGAAGCCAGCCTGATGAAAGCGGCCATCACCGGCCGAGAAGACACCAGTGTCCCAGAGGGAGAACAACCTTGAATAAGACAGCCAGCGGATGGAAAAAGATTACCGGACTGGTCGGACCTTTCATCGGCCTGATTCTGGTAATCTCCATATTTTCGTTGATGCCCGAGGTCTCAGACCGTTTCCTGAATTTAGCCAACATCAAGAGCGTGGCCACCCAGTCGGTCATCGTGGCCCTGTGTGCCTTGGGCATGACCCTGATAATTGTCAGTGGCGGGATTGACCTGTCGGCCGCTTCCAACCTGGCTTTGAGCTGCGTCCTGGTAGCCTATGCCATTAACCTGGGTCTATCGCCGCTCCTGGCGGCTTTCATCGGGGTGGCGGCCGGGGGAGCTGTCGGCTTCCTGAATGGCTTTCTCATCACCAGGCTCAGGCTGGTGCCGTTCATAGTCACCCTGGGAATGATGGGCATCGCCCGGGGCCTGGCCAAGTGGGTGGCCAGAAACCAGAAAATCGACGCCCCGCTTAGCTGGCTTAATGAGCTAATGGTCAGGACTCCCCGTCCCTCCTGGCTGCTGGTTTCCCCGGGGATCTGGATAATGATCCTGTTTTCCCTGGTCATGGCCTTTCTCCTACGTCAGACCGTCTTCGGCCGGCATACTTTCGCCATCGGTTCCAATGAACTCACCGCCCGGCTGTGCGGGGTCAGGACCGACCGGGTTAAGGTCCTGGTCTACACCATCTCCGGGCTGTTGTGCGGGCTGGCCGGGGTGATGGAATTTTCCCGGCTGACAGTAGGTGACCCGACCGTGGCCATGGGGCTGGAGCTGGACATAATCGCGGCCGTGGTTATAGGTGGGGGAAGCCTGAGCGGCGGCGAGGGCAGCATCCTGGGAACCCTGGTCGGCGTTTTCATCATGGCCTTCCTGCGGAACGGCTGCACCATGATGGGCTGGCCCAACTATTTCCAGGAGATAATCATAGGGGCCATCATCATTGCCGCCGTTACCCTCGACCGGCTGCGACACCGGCAGGAATGATTTTACCAAGGATTTTCTTTCCGCTTTGTCTAATATTGATGAACCGTGGAAAGAAAATTTTAAGTCAGGAGGAAATAAAATGAGCAGAAAAACTTTACTGGTTCTGTTGATGGTTATTTTTGTCGGCTCACTACTGGCGGCCAGCCTTAAGGCCCAGCCGATGTTCGGGCGGAGGATGATGGGACCCGGCCGGGGCGCCGGTTATCAGCTCTTAAAAGACGCTCTGCAATTAACCCCGGAACAGGAAAAGAAACTGGAAGAATTCCGCCAAGCCCGGTTGGCAGAAGCCAAAGCCCATCAGGAGAAGATGGCCCAGCTGCGCCAGGAGTTCCGGAAACTCATGCAGGACCCCAAAGCAGATGAGAAGAAGGTTAATAGCCTGATTGACGAGATGGCCAAATTGAGAGCCGAGCGGATGAAAGCCATGTTCAAGAACAAGAAAGAATGTGAAAAGATACTCACCCCCGAACAGCTCAAGAAGCTGGAAGAGTACCAGAAGGATTTCCAGCTGAGACGGATACTTTTGCCGGGGCCCGGCGGCCGCATGGGTGTCCGGGGCTTGATGTTGATGCGCCATAGAAGGTCCATGGGTTGTTGCTGGTAAACTGAGCCGGTCTTAAGGTTAATAGAAGGTGAAAGGGCTGCTGGAAAAAGCAGTCCTTTTTTTATTAGGTCCGCAGCCCCTGGAATTTTCGACTGGTACCGGTTAAAACTTGAATCCAGCAATTTCTTAAAGGCCCGGAACCTGTTCCGGGACCAGACGGACTTCCACCCGGCTCCAAAATATAAATTTTGCGCTTCTTCCGAGAAGTATTTCCTTCAATGAGAATTCCATCTCTTCCAGAAGCAACCCATTGCTTTATAAGGCCGTAACGGGCCGGCCGGATGTCCTGTTTATAGGACAGTATGGACTTGGAGCAGACATTATGGGCGGCATTTCTGCCTGTCAGAGCTGGCACGATAATTGCTTTATATGGGGGTGAAAGGAGAAGAAGATGAAAAAAGAAATCTTAATCGGCCTGATGATGACAGGGCTTCTCTTCTTCTCAGTCCCGGCCTCAGCCGAGGAATCCTATTATCCCGGGTCAGTGGCCCGGCTGACCTACGTTGAGGGTGATGTCCGGGTGGACCGGGGCCAGGACCTGGGAATGGAAGCCGGGGAAGTGAATTTTGTCCTGACCGCCGGCGATAGCTTGATGACCGAGGACGGTCTGGTTGAAGTCAGTTTTTCTCAGAACAATTATCTGCGTCTTGATAAATATTCCTACCTGGAGATAGTCAGACTGCCGCAATCTAGTTATGAGGAGGCTTCACTCCATCTGCACCGCGGCCGCTTCTATCTGCGGATAAGCCACCTGGCCAGGGAAAAAAGCTTCAGACTCCATACTCCAGACGCCTCCTTTTACCTTCTGGAAGAGGGTCTGTACCACTTCTATGTGGATGAAGCTGGCAGAACTGAAGCCCTGGTGGTTGAAGGCAGCCTGGAAGAAACAGTAGTGCTCTACCCCGGAGATTCCATCGCCGCCGAAGACGGTTTTCTGATGGATCCCGGTCAGCGCGGCCTGCTCAATGATTATTTTGACCGCTGGAACCAGGACAGAGATGAGTTGCTGGTTAGGGCCACTTACGACAATGGTTCTTACCTGCCCGAGGAAATAAGAGAATACGAACCCGAGCTTTCGGCTCACGGGCGCTGGGTTTATGAACGTCCTTATGGCTATGTCTGGGTGCCGGCAGTTTCCTATGTTGAGTGGCAGCCATATCTTTACGGCCGGTGGGTCTGGTATCCGCGCCTCGGCTGGACCTGGATTTCGGCTGAACCCTGGGGTTGGGCTGTCTATCATTACGGCCGCTGGCACTGGCGCCTGGGGCTGGGTTGGTACTGGATTCCCACCGTCTACTGGGGTCCGGCCTGGGTTCACTGGTACTGGGATGCAGACATCGTGGCCTGGTGCCCGCTGAGCTACTGGAACCGGCCGGTGGTGATCATCAATAATCATTTCTACGACCGCTACCCTGACCCTTATTATCCGGTGCAGTCGCGAGCTCTGGTCATCGTCAGGAAAAGCCAGCTGCAGGCCCCTCACCAGGCCCGTCAACTCGTTCGGCCCGAGCACCTCCGGGGTGTAGACAGAATTAAGTTGGAAGCTCGTTCTCCGCAAATCAAACCAGCGGTCAGGACTGCAGTCCAGGCCCCAGGACTGAGGGCCGGGACCAACCTCATAAGGGAACACAATGCTTCCGGGCTAAGACGGGTGTCGAGCGCCAGGCCGGCTACCGAGCGGCAGGCCGGAATCGGTCAAAGACTCTCCGGCGGTATTTTGAGGAATCAGGGGAGAGACCAGGAACAGGAGAATAATAACCGGCAACCGGGTGCGGCCACCATCAAACGCTATGCTCCTTCTAGCGAAGCTTCAGCCGGCTCCAGGGTAAACCCGGCGGCCAGCAGCCGCTCCGATACTGACCGCGGAAGCCTCCGCTTCGGGCAGGAAAGGTATGATAGATCGCTTGGTCCTGACCATAAACAGCCGGCCGAGGTTACAGAAAACCGGCCGGCCCGCTTTAATCAGGGTGAGGCTAATACCAGGCTGCGGACCGATGATAGCCGGGCTAACCGGGAAAGCAGGCAATCCCTCAGCCAGCCAGGCCAGAACGACCGGCAGAGATCAGGTAATATAGCTGAAAGGCCTTCAATTTCCAGTCGCGGGAGAAATGACCGCCAGGAAACAGCCAGCCGGGAACGGAGCCTGCAATATCGCCCGAGCGACATGAACCAAGAGCCAGATAGCCGGGCCGGTAGCTCTCGCCCGTCATACGTCGGTCAGACCGAATTGAGAAAAAGCCATTCGGGCCAGGAGAAAAAGTCAGCCTACAACCTGCCTTCTTTTTCCCGGCCTTATGAAGCTTCATCGGTAAAAAGTAGTGGTGGCGAGCGGCCACGGCCTCAGTCAGTGGCTCCGGCCGGGATTCTGACCTGGCCGGA
>JANLGB010000145.1 GCA_024653405.1 Candidatus Saccharicenans sp. | reverse complement strand
TCGAAAATAACTATATTCAATTTTACCAGCCCCGATTCAACCTCCGGCTGAAAGACGACAAGAGCTTCCCCTTCCTTAAAGTAACCACCGGGGAGGAATTCCCCGGGGTTTACCTGGCCCGCCGGCTGGAAGATGATGGCTCCCGTTATTTCGGTCCTTTCAGCCCGGCCGAAGAGGCCCGGAAACTTATCACCTTCCTGGCCCGGGCTTTCCGCCTGCGGACCTGCGAAAACACGGTTTTCAGGAACCGCAAGCGACCCTGCTTGGAATACGACCTCAAGCTGTGCAGCGGGCCCTGCGTCGGTCTGATAAACTCGGCTGACTACCGGGAGAACCTGGCCCAGGCCCTGCTGCTGCTGGAGGGAAAAAGACTGGAACTCCACCGCCAGCTTAAAGACAGGATGGACAGGGCAGCAGCCGAGCTGCGGTTTGAAGAGGCCGCCCGCTGGCGTGATGCTCTGCGGGCGCTCAAAGGCCTGAAGGAACCGCAGCGGGTAATCTCGACCGCCCGTGAAAATCTGGATATCGTGGGCTTGAGTCGCAGCCCAGACCGGGCCGGGGTACTGATTTTTGAGATGCGCGGAGGCCGCATCAGGGCTTCAACTGGCAAGGTCTGGCCGGCCGCAAAAGAGGAATCTGATGAGAAAATCCTGGTCCGGGCCCTGGCCCACCTTTATTCGGCCAAGACTCTGCCAGAAAAAATCCTTTTACCCTTCCGGCTTTCCAAACAGGGTCAGGCCGAGCTCATTTCAAGTCTCAGCCGCCAGAAAACAAAGGTCAGCCTGATATATCCAGACAGCAAGAAAAGAAAAATCCTGTTGGACCTGGCCAGCCAGAACGCCGCCCTGCTGCTGGAGAATGAAGAGCCAGCCGGCCCGCTGGCTGAACTGAAACAGCAGCTGGGACTTACTTCCCTCCCCCGCCGGATAGAAGGCTTTGACATTTCCACCACCGGCGGCAGCGAGCCGGTCGGTTCCCTGGTGGTTTTCCTCGACGGCCAGCCGGCCAGGTCGGAGTACCGGAAATTCAGGATAAGAACGGTCAGTGGTCCCGATGACTATGCCTCCCTGAAAGAGGTCCTGGAGCGAAGGTTGACCAGGTTGCTGGCCGAAAACAGTCCCCTTCCCGACCTGGTTTTCGTTGACGGCGGCAAAGGTCAGCTCAACCTGGCCCGGCAGGTACTGGATTATCTGGGCCTGTCACGGATTCCGGCCTGCTCCCTGGCTAAGAGAGAAGAAATAATTTATTCGGCCAGCCATCCGGAAGGCCTGCGCCTGGACCCGACCTCTCCAGCTCTTAAACTGCTGCAGCACCTCCGGGATGAAGCTCACCGCTTTGCCATCAGTTTTCACCGCCAGCGACGTCAGAAAAAAAGCCTGGCCTCGGAACTGGACGGCCTTCCCGGACTGGGTCCGGCCCGGAAAAAGAAGCTGCTCCAGGTCTTCGGCAACCTGGCGGCCATCCGGGCAGCTTCGGCCGAAGAGCTGTCCAGGGTAGTGGGAACAAAGCTGGCAGCTGTTCTCAGGGAGAAGTTGAGGCAGTCCGGCTAACCCGGGAATTTCTTTTTTCTCCCTGATTTGTGATTCAGGCCGCGCAGACCCAAACCCAGGAAGCGGGGAAAATCTCTCTAAGATAGCCAGATTCGCCGGCCTAAACTAATATATGAATAACCATTCATATATTTTATTCCCTGTCTGGTCTTTTTAACTCAACAAGCCATCCGTAATGATGAGAGGCTTATCTGTTTCTGGCGTTGCTTTCTTTATCTTTATAGTAAGCTCGGTCGCTGGCGGAGTTGGTGGCCAGGACTGCTCGGAATTTTCAAAACAGGCGCCAGAAAATCGTCTGGTTTCAGTTAAATGGTTTGCAAGCTTTTGGAGTTATTAAAGCCTTTAAACAGCGCGAAAGCCCCTAAAACAGGGAGAAGGCCAGGCGGGCCAGCCAGCTCACCAGCACCGCCACACTCAAATTAAGAACTATCGATACCAGGGCCACCCTGCGGCCCAGTTCTTTCCAGAGAATGGCCAGAGTAGACAGGCAAGGAATGAAAAAGTTAACGAAAGTAACAAAGGTCAGGAGCTGGGCCCGGCTGATAACCGATAACAACTGGTCATAACCCACGCCCAGCGCTTGGAACATCATCAGCAGCGACAGCTCCTTGCGCAGGAAACCGAAAACCAGGGTTACCCCGAGGCTCCGGGGCAGGCCGAGCAGGCCGCTGACCAGAGGCGCTAGGACTCCATTCACCAACCGGTCAAAGTTGAGGAAACTCAGAAAACTCAGCAGAACACTTCCGGCTATCAGGATGGGCCAAGCCAAGCGGATAAATTCCTTCAGGTTAAAATAAGTCTTCTGAACAATGTTCTTAAGCGAAGGCCATTTCAAGCTGGGAATTTCCAGGATTAACCCGGGTGAAGAATACTTGAACAGCCGGGTCAGAATAGCACTGAGGACAGCCACCACCAGCAGGTTGAGAAAATAAAAACCCAGAGCCCACCAGGGACCGAGCAGGAAGGCCACCAGGGCCAGGATGATGGTGGTCCGGGCGGCACAGGGAATGAATGGCAGCAGCAAGGCGGTTATGATCCGGTCCCGCTTGGATTCCAGGATGCGGGTGGCCATGATGGCCGGGACGTTGCAGCCGAACCCTAGAATAAAAAGCGGCACTGACTTGCCGTGCAGGCCGAGCCGGTGCATGAAGGCATCCATCAGAAAACCGGCCCGGGCCAGGTAACCGACATCTTCGAGAAAGCCCATAAGCAGGAGTAGTGGAATAAAATAAGGAAAAACAATGGCCACTCCCCCACCGATTCCCTGCACCAATCCGACGAGCAGTTCAGCTAGCAGGTTCTGTCCATAACGCTCCTGGATGCCGGTCCGCAAAGCTTCCCAGGGCTGGAGCAACCAGGCTTCAAGCGGGCTGCCCACCCTGAAAATTAAATAGAACATGCCAGCAAAAACTAACAGCAGCAGGAATAACCCCAGCACCGGGTGCATAATGAGGTTGTCCAGCTTTTCCAGGCCGCTCAGCCGGGCATGCCTCACCCGGCAGCAATCCTCGAAATTTTTGAGGGCCAGATGGTGCCGTTCGGCGGCCAGGACTTCGTAAGCCGGGACTTCTCGCAGGGCCGAGATTTCCTGGCGCACCCGGTCCAGCCCGGATTTGAATTCCGGGTTATTTTCCAAGAAAAATTTATCGACGGCCAGGGTTTCGGCTTCTATAGCCCGGATGGCGGTGAAGCGGGGATTGGCTATGATGGGAAAATCGGCTGGCAGCCTTTCGGTTAGTTTCTTAATCCGGCTTTCGACCTCACCCGAATACCGCAAGTGGCGCGGGGTTCTGCCCTCGGTCAGAACCTTCTCCACCCGGTCCATAAGTTCTCTTGTGCCCTCGCCCCGGGTGGCCACTGTTTTGATGACCGGAACCCCCAGCTTTTCTTCCAGGGTCGCAGCGTCGATTTTCATTCCCTTTTTCTCGGCCAGGTCCATCATGTTCAGAACGACCACCATGGGGTATTCCAGCTCCAGCAACTCCACGGTTAATTCCAGGCTGCGGCAGAGAAGCGAAGCGTCTATGACGTTGACTATGAGATCCGGCTTTTCCTGGAAAATATGGGTCAGGACAACTTTTTCCTGAGGCTCATGGGGCGTCAGCGAGTAAGTCCCGGGCAGGTCAACAATAGAATAGACCCGTTCCTTCCACATGACTTCACTATGGGCATGACAGACGGTAGTTCCGGGAAAGTTAGCCGTCTGGACTTTAAAGCCGGCGATAGCATTAAAGAGGGTGCTTTTACCGCAATTGGGCTGCCCGATAAAGACTATTACCGGAACGCTATTTTTCATCGGCCTCAACCGGTTCCACCAGGATCTTCCGGGCTATCCCCCGCCCGAGGGCAATTCTGGTGTCACTGGTCAAATTGCGGACCAGCACCGGCCCGCCCAACAGGGCTTCCCCGTCCAGTGAAATCAGGTCTCCCCGGTGGAAGCCGAGAGCCAGCAACCGCCGGTGCAGCCCGGGGCCCCCCTTGATTTCCACGATCCGAAAATTCCGACCCTGAGGTATCTCCAAAATCGTGTAAGACCGGCCACTGGCCAGGTTCTCTTCTATCTGATCCCTGCGGTGTCCGAATCCGAACATGATTATTTTCCTCAGGCCTTATCTATTAACAATACATTATATGCTTTTCTGCTGGCAAGTTTTAGATGCAGGCTGATTATTTTTTACTCTTTTTTTTCTGTCGGGAAGCGGCCTTTCTTATCTCCTCTACTGCCTTTAATTTTTTTCAGGAATCTGCCATAATGCTTCAATCAGGAGGTTATCATGAATAAGTTCCGCACCAGGCAATTAAAAATTTCCTTAACGCTGCTGGTCCTTTTTCTCTGGCTGCTGCTGCCGGCAGCGGCCGATGAGGGACTATGGCCTTACAACCTGGTACCCAAAGATTACCTGGCCAAGAAATATAACTTCAGGGTGACAGATGACTGGCTCAATCATCTGCGCCTGGCTTCGGTCCGCTTCGGTGGGGCCTCGGCCTCTTTCGTTTCCCCTGATGGACTGGTGCTGACCAATCATCATGTCGGACGGGGAGCTATCCAGAACTTATCCAGCGCCGAGCGCAACCTGATCAAGACCGGTTTCTACGCCAGAACCAGGCAGGAAGAATTGAAATGTCCCGGCACCCAGCTCTGGGTCCTGCAGGAGATTGAAGATGTTACCGAGCGGGTCCTGGGCTCAGAAAAACCCGGAATGTCTGCCCAGGAAGTCCTGGCGGCCAGACAGAAAGCTATCGCCGATATCCAGAAGGAAGCCAGCGATAAATCCGGCCTGCGCTGCCAGGTGGTTTCTCTTTACTCCGGCGGTATGTACCATCTGTACAAGTACAAGATTTACAATGATGTCCGGCTGGTATTTGCTCCCGAAGAAGATATCGCTTTCTTCGGCGGCGACCCTGATAATTTCACCTACCCCCGCTATGACCTGGACATCTCTATTTTCCGGGTGTACGAGAATGACCAGCCGCTGAAGACACCCCATTACCTGAAGTGGAAATCCTCGCCGCTCAAAGAAGGCGACCTGGTTTTTTGCTCCGGTAATCCCGGTTCCACCGGCCGGATGCTCACCTATGACCAGCTCCTGTTCCTGCGCGACGTCAATTATCCTTTCACCATCGCCAACCTGAAGAGACGGCAGGCGGTTCTGCACGAATATGCCCGGCGCGGACCGGAACAGGAAAGAATCGCCCTGAACACCCTGTTCGGGGTGGAAAACAGCCTCAAAGCCACTATCGGTTACAATTCCGGATTGCTGGACAAGAACCTGATGGCCAAGAAGCTGGCCGAAGAGCAGGCCATCCGCCAGGCCGTAGCCGCCGACCCGGAACTGTCCAGGGAATATGGCCAGGCCTGGGAGGAGATAGCTCAGGCCCAGAAAGAATACGCTTCCTTTTTCAAAGAATACATGCTGTTTGAAAGGGCCAATGCTTTTAACACGGTTTATTTCAACCTGGCCCGGTCGCTGGTCAGGGGGGCCCAGAGGGAGCGACCGGCTGGCGCTCCGGATATGGCCAGAGGACGCATGCCGGCCGAGATTCATGACGATTTTGAAATCGCCAAACTGGCCGATTCTCTCCAGCTGCTGAAAGAACAACTGCCCGACCTTCAGGAAACACGATGGATCCTGGGTGGCCAGAGCCCGGAAGAAGCGGCTAAAGCCCTGATCTCCGGCACCAGGCTAAAAGATCCGGAATTCAGGAAGAAGTTAGCCGAGGGCGGCGCGGAAGCTATCAACCTGTGTAACGACCCC
>JANLGB010000144.1:3780-5844 GCA_024653405.1 Candidatus Saccharicenans sp. | reverse complement strand
TGATGATCGCCGCCAGTTTCTGGTCCTTGCTGGACCCGGCCCTCGAGCTATCAAAAAACCGCAGCCTGCCGCTGTGGTTTCCGCCGGCGGCCGGATTCCTGGCCGGAGCCGGATTTCTTTTCCTCCTGGACCGGACGCTGCCCCACCTTCACCTCTTTTTACCGGAAGAGCTGGCCGAGGGACTTAAGACCCACTGGCGGAAAACCACCCTCCTGGTCCTGGCCATAACCCTGCATAACATTCCTGAGGGGCTGGCCGTAGGCGTGGCCTTCGGCGCGGCCTCGCTCGATGTCCCCAAGACCACCCTGGGTGGGGCCTTAGCCCTGGCCATTGGAATCGGATTGCAAAACCTGCCAGAAGGACTGGCTGTATCGGGCCCGCTGCGGGCCGCCGGTCTAAGTCGCCGGAAAAGTTTTTTTCTCGGGCAGCTATCCGGGCTGGTGGAACCGGTGGCCGGAATTATCGGAGCCCTGGCCGTCTCCAGGACGATTGCCATCCTGCCCTACGCCCTGGCCTTTGCCGCTGGGGCCATGATCTTCGTGGTGGTGGAAGAAGTCATTCCCGAATCACAATCCAGTGGAAAATCGGACCTGGCCACCATCGGTTTAATCGCCGGCTTCCTGCTGATGATGATTCTGGACGTGGCCCTGAGCTAAAGGCCGAAACCAAGCTCCAGATTTCCTCGTGATGGCCACGTTGCCTCAGGATTCTAAAGGGCTTCAGCCAGAAATCGGGATTAAGAAGCCAAAACCTTGCTCGAGACTCGAGTAAGATTTATAGCAAAAAAAATAGGCTTAGCCAACATTTCTGGGGTGAAAATGGGAGTGAAAGGAATAATCAGAAAATAAAATTGCCGCTGCCAAAAAAACCCATTCGCCATTGGACATTTCCTGATCATCCGTCTTCGGTCTACTTCTTAATTTTCTTTCTGAGTTCATCGACGAAATCCGGGTCCACCCGAAAGCCAGCCTGCAGCGCTTTCAGGCAAAACTCCCAGCTCTGCTCATACTGCCCCCGACGGTAATAGATAACAGCCAGGTTATTGTAGATTGAACCGTTGCCTGGATGCTGCGGGTTGAGGGCCAGGGCTTTCAGGAAAAGCTCCAGGGCCCGGTCATCATGACCGAGAGAATATTCCACGGCCGCCAGGTTGAGAACCGCGTCCCGTTCCAGAGGGCTTAGTTCCAGGGTTCTGGACAGGGCTTCCCGGGCTTCTTCCAGCCGATTCTGCTGGGCCAGGGCTATACCCAGGTTGTTATAGGCCACGGCCAGCCCGGGTTGTTCCTTAATGGCCAGCCTGGCTTCGGCTTCGGCTGCCGGCCAGTCCTTTTTGGCCAGGAAGACATAGCTCAGGTTGACATGGAGAACCGGATTACGATAGCCGAGTTCTTTGGCCTGGAGAAAATTCTTGATGGCCTCATCCCAGTTCTTTTCCCTAAGGTAAGTGAGCCCCAGCCCGGCGTAAGCCTCGGCATACCTCCGGTCGGCTTCGATGGCCCTCAGAAAATATTCCCGGGCTTCACCGAGCCGATTGCGGTCGGCGGCTACCAGCCCCAGGTTGTACAGGGCTTTTTCATTCCTGGGATTTTTTTCCAGGGCTTTTTTATAGGCCTCAACCGCTTCTTCCAGGCGCCCGGCCTGGCGCAGGATGTTGCCTTTCATGTTATAGGCGGCGGTCATGGCCGGGTCTATGGCCAGCACCTTCTCCACGATATCTTCTGCCTGTTCCAGGTTGTTTTTTCTTAGGTAGACTTCGGCCAGGTTGGCATAAGCCAGGGCGAATTCCTGATGAAGCTCGATGGCCTTAAGAAACTCCCTTTCCGCCTCTTCCAGTCGGTTCTGCCGGAGATAGATTTCTCCCAGGTTATTGTGGGCTTCGATAAAATCAGGCCTGGCTTCGAGCACCTTCAGGTATATTTCTTCGGCCTCAACCAGGCGATTCAGTCGCCCATAGGCGATGCCCAGGTTGTAAAGCACCCGAAGCTGCCCGGGACGTTCTCTTAAAATACTCTGATAAAGCTCGACCGCCGCTTCTACCTGTCCCGAACGGCGGAGAGCAATGGC
>JANLGB010000144.1:229-3770 GCA_024653405.1 Candidatus Saccharicenans sp. | reverse complement strand
TGAGATTCAAGCCCTCATAACTGCCCTGAGCCAGCACCAGGGCTTCATCGCAGTATTCTACCGCCCGCCGGTAATCACCCTTTTCCAGCTGCAGCTGGGCCAGCATCAACGAGCAATCGGCCAGGCAAAAGGCCCGTTTCTGTCTCTCGGCCGGAAGCCTGGATGATGTTACCTGCCGCCCCAGTAATCTTCTGACCTCTTGATCTTCCAGGATTTTCCGGCGAACGGTGAGATAAATTTCTTCCAGCTCTTTCCTGATACTCTCCGGGAAGGGGAAGCCAAACGGGCGGAAGTGGCGCTGCCGTCCGAGCCGGATGAGTCTTAGGTTTTCCTGGTCAAACCCGGGGCCGTCGCCACTGCAACTCATGATTGAGCTGGAGGAGGGCACGTGAACCGCACCGAAAACGTGGCCGAGCTCATGCAGCAGCAGTTTTTTCAATTTCTGGCGGTCCGGGGTGTAAATCACAATGACCGTCGCCTCCCGGAAAAGGGAAAAACCGGTGTATTCCAGTTCCAGGTCAGGTTGGCCGGTAACGGCAATCAGGATATCTGCTCCAGGTTTAAGGCCGGCCCGGTCCAGGTCTTCGGCCAGCTCCTCCAGGCTTCGGGCTCCATCCGGTGACTTCCAACTTTCCCAGCCCGGCCAGAGGAAACGGAGGCCAAAGAGCTTCTCAAACTCCCGGCTTACTTCCCGGAGCAGGCTTTCCACTCTTTCTCTGGAAAAAGGTCTGGCCTGCAGCTCTTCGTCGGCCACCAGCTTCACGGTTATTTCCCTGATTTCCAGGGGGCCGGAGTTGGCCAGTTTGGAGGACAGTTCAAGAGCAGCCGGCTGATCCGAGAAAGCAAGCAAAAAGCCGGTTAAGACAGGAAGAACCAGAAGAAGACAAATAATTACCGCGAGAACAGTCTGCCGGGCCATCAAGCAAATGATACCCGAATTTCCTTCGGGTCGGAAGCCGGCTCAGGCTTTCTTGGCCCTCCTCTGCTCGAACAGCGAATAAACTACCGGAATTACCACCAGGGTAATAAAGGTCGAGCTCAGCAGTCCTCCGATAACTGTTCTGGCCATTGGCGACTGAACTTCGCTGCCCTCGCCCAGCCCGATAGCCAGGGGCACCATGGCGATCATGGTCGTCAGGGCGGTCATCAGGATTGGGCGCAGCCTTCTCCTACCCGCTTCTTTGATGGCTTCCATCATCTCCATCCCGTCCCGGCGCCGCAGCAGGTTGGTGTAATCGACCAACAGGATGGCGTTATTAACCACGATTCCACCCAGCATAATCAATCCAATGTAGGTTTGCACATTCAGGGTGGTGTTGGTCAAGATGAGCATCAGGACGACGCCGATGATGGCCAGAGGCACCGAGAACATGACTATCAGCGGGTCCCGCAATGATTCATAGAGCATGGCCATGATCATGTAAACCAGGAACAGAGCCAGGATGATGGCCAGCAGCAACTCCCGGTTGGCCTTTTGCTGTTCCTCGTAATCTCCGGTGAAGTTTATCAAAAAATCTCGCGGCACCGGAATTGTCCGCAGGGCCCGCCGGGCATCGCGGATGACCGAGCCCAGGTCGCGGTCGGCGATTTCTCCTGATACCGTGATGATCCTTTCCCGGTCGCGCCGTTCAATCTGCTGCGGTCCCCTTTCTTCCCTGACCTCCACCACGTTCCTCAGGCTGACCTGTTCCCCGATGGCATTGGTGATGGTCAGGTCCAGGATATCATTGATATCAAGTTTTTCCGCATCCTTGATTCTGACCAGGATACGGTATTCCCGGCCACCTTCCCGAAAATAACTGGCCTGAGAGCCGGAAAGTATGGTCATGATGAAGTTGCCGATCTGGTTGACCGACAGTCTCATGTCTGAGGCTTTCTGGCGGTCCACCACCAGGTGTCTTTCTGGGGTTCCTTCCTGCCGGCTGACGCGGACATCGGTCACGCCGCGGATATTCTTTACTACATTTCTGACCTGCTCGGCCAAGGTCTGAGCCACCTTCATGTCATAGCCACGCACTTCGATCTGCAGCCTCTCGGTACCACCGCCGCCCCTCATGCCGAACATCATCTGCCCGCCTGAAGCCCTGACCCGGATCAAGGCTCCCGGAACGCCGGATAGCTTCCGGCTGAGGTCAGTCGCAACTTCCATGCTGGACCTGGTCCTTTTAGATTTGGGCAAGAGTTTCAGGGTTATGTTGCCCTGGTTGGCTCCGCCCCGCCAGCCGCCGCTTCCGGCTCTCTCTTCGATGGACTCGATTTCCGGCACGTACATCCTGGCCAGGTTGACCACTTCCCTGAGCTTCTGGTCCATGACCGACAGCCTGGTGCCGACCTCCATCTCGACAGTGATGGATACTTCGCCCTCGTCGGTCTGCGGCATGTATTCGCGTCCCACAAAGCGGAATAGGAAGATGCTGACCAAAAGCAGGGCCCCGGTTATCAGCAATACCCTCGGTCGGTGGTGTAGGCTATAATTCAGAAGATTCTTGTAGGCATTTTCCATCCTGGCAAAAGCCTGCTTGGCCTTGCGGGCCAGGTTTGAACCAGGATTATGCTTTCCCATTTCCTCTTCCTTCAGTATCTTGCTGCTCAACATAGGTACCAGGGTCAGGGCCACCACCAGGGAGCAGGCCAGGGCAAAGGCCACCACGTAAGCCAGCTGCTTGAACATGATGCCAGATGCTCCCCTGACAAACAGCATCGGCATGAAGACGATGACCGTGGTCACCGCGCTGGCAATAATAGCCGAGGTCACTTCCCTGGCTCCATTAACCGCGGCCCGCAGCAGCGGTTTGCCCTCTTCCTCCCGCATCCGGAAGATATTCTCCAGCACCACGATCGAGCTATCGACCATCATTCCGATACCCAGGGCCAGGCCGCCCAGGCTCATGACGTTCAGAGTAAAACCGTTGAAATAAATCAGGGTAAAGGTGGCGATAATCGAAATGGGGATGGACAGAGCGATGACTAGGGTGCTCCTGATATTTACCAGGAAAAACAGCAGGACAAAAATGGCCAGCAAGCCACCATACAGGGCGGCGTTTCCCACATTGTTGATGGCATTTCTGATGTAGCGGGCGCTGTCCCTGAGAGTGATGAACTTGAACTGGGGATAATCTTCCTGCAGGCTCTTGATTTCTTTTAAGACCCCCTCCACCACCTTGACCGTATTCTGGCCGGATTGCTTGTAGATGGCCAGCCTGACGCCCACCAGGTCGTTGATGCGGGCCACCCGGGTGATACGGCGGAAGGTATCTTCGACACTGGCAATATCTCTAATCCTGATGGCGGCCCCATCCCTTATGGCCACGATGGTTTCCTTGATCTGGTCCACATTGGTGTAAACGCCGGGAATCCGGATGGTTATTTCATAGTTTCCCTTTTCTATCGTTCCGGCCGGAATGTCTATATTTTCTTGCCTGATCTTGCTGATGATGGTATCGAGCGGCAGGCCCAGGGCTTTAACTTTATCTGGTATCAGGTTGATCTGAATTTCTCTTTCCCGACCGCCCCAGACGTCAACCGAAGCCACACCGGGCAC
>JANLGB010000144.1:0-219 GCA_024653405.1 Candidatus Saccharicenans sp. | reverse complement strand
CATCAACACCGGCATCTGGGCCGGGTCGAACTTGCGCAGAGTCGGCCTCTGCACTTCTTCCGGGAAACGGCCGATGATCCGGTCTATTCTCTCCCGGATGTCGTTGGCTGCTTCTTCCAGGTTAGTCCCCCAGGTAAACATTACCCGGACGGTGCTCGAGCCCTGGGAAGAAACTGAATATATTTCTTCCACCCCAGGAACAGAGCTCAGAGCTTCTTC
>JANLGB010000143.1:1158-5857 GCA_024653405.1 Candidatus Saccharicenans sp. | reverse complement strand
CATTTCCTGGTCAGCTGGTAATGCTTTTCCACCGGCTGATAGGGGTCGCAAACCGAGGCTATCCAAACCGTTCCTTTCCTGGCCCGGGGGAGTTGTTTACGCAACAGCTCAGGGGCGTTCAGCTTGACATCGACAAACTGGCCCCAGGGTTCAGAATGGCCCGAATATCTTCTCATGAACAGGCCGGCGTAGCAGTAGCGGCAGGCATGGCTGCAGCCGGTATAGGGATTCAGGCAATAATCAAAAATTTTGGAGCGATTGAGGATGCCTTTGGCCTGGACCTCGGTAATTTTTAGCACAGTTTATTTTTACCATATTTTCTGGCCTAATGGCAGTCTCCTGAACCCCGCTTAATAAATGAATCTTTTTTTTTAAAATTTGGTTTATAATATAGGTGAAACAAAAGGTTTGAGATCAAGGAGGAGACGATGCGTTTTTTTAAGCATAAACTGAATATTGCTACAGCCGTTCTACTCGGGCTTTTTCTCCTGGCTACGGCCGGGCCGCTCCAGGCCCAGTATTTTGGTCGCAACAAGGTTCAGTACAAGAAGTTTGATTTCAAAATAATGAAGACCAAGCATTTCGATGTCTATTACTACCAGGAACAGGAAGAGGTGGTAAAACAGGCGGCCATGATGGCCGAACGCTGGCACTCCCGCCTGAGCCGGATTTTCAATCATGAACTTAAAGGCCGGCAGCCTCTTATCATTTATTCCAGCAGCCCCGAATTCCAGCAGACCACCGTTATCCCCGAGGCCATGGGCGAGGGGACGGGAGGCGTGACTGAATCCTTCAAGAGGAGAATTGTTCTGCCCTATGGGGTGTCTCTGGCCGAGACCGACCATGTGATCGGGCACGAGCTGGTCCATGCTTTTCAGTATGACATTGCCGGACAGGGTCATTCTGACCAGGCCAGGTACACCGGGGCCGAACTGAGGGTACCCCTGTTTCTGATAGAAGGCCTGGCCGAGTACCTGTCGATTGGTCCGGTCGACCCAGAAACATCCATGTGGATGAGAGATACCTGGAAGCGCAAGGACCTGCCCCAGATCAAGAAGCTGGAAAATTATTACAAGTATTTCCCTTATCGTTATGGCCACGCTGTCTGGGCCTACATCGGCGGCCGCTGGGGCGATGAAATGATCGGCAAGATCTTCAAGATGCTGGCCAGGAGCGGCGATTATGAAGCGGTGTTGCAGGGCGTGCTGGGAGTTCCCCTGAAGAAACTGTCAGAAGACTGGCACAAGTCTATGGAAGAGGCTTATAAAGTCCTGGTGCCTATAACCGACACGGCTGATAAGTACGGCCGGCTGTTGCTCAAGGGAACCGAGGACAATCCTTACAATGTGTCACCGGTACTCAGCCCTGATGGACAGAATATGATTTTCTTCTCTTCCCGAGCTCTTTTTTCTATTGACCTCTACTTGGCCGACCCGGCGTCGGGGAAGATTAAGAAGAAGTTAACCTCAACCTCCATAGATCCCCATTTTGAAAGCATCCAGTTCATCAGGTCAGCCGGAGCCTGGGCTCCCGACAACCAGCGGATCGTTCTGGGAACGGTCAGCAAGGGGCGGCCACAGCTGACTATAATGAATGCCCTGAACGGCCAGATAGAAAAAGAAATCCCCTTTCCTGAACTGGGAGAAATACTCAACCCCAGCTGGTCGCCCAACGGGAAGGAGATTGCTTTTGCCGCCTTGGTCGGCGGAGTGACTGACATCTTCATCTACAATCTGGAAGATAATACTCTGAAGCAGATGACCAGGGACAGCTTTGGCGACCTGCACCCGGTCTGGTCTCCAGACGGCAATCGAATTGCCTTTGTCACGGAAAGATTCAGTGCTAACCTGCAGTGGCTGGATTCAGGAAATTATGAGTTAGCCCTGCTGGATGTGACCAGCGGTGAGATCAGCCGGGTCCTGGGTTTTCCTTCGGGCAAGAATATCAACCCCCAGTGGTCTGAAGATGGTCAGAATATCTTCTTTCTGTCGGATTACAGCGGGAAACCAGACCTGTATCGTCTCGATTTGAAGGATGGCCAGATCTACCAGGTGACCAACCTGTTCACCGGCATCAGTGGCATAACCCACCTCAGCCCGGCCATCTCCTATTCGGCCAGAAGCGGGCGGCTGGCTCTGTCGGTTTACGAGAACGGTAATTATTCGATTTATATATTAGAAGGAGCGGACAAGCTGGGCGGGCAGTCCACCCTGGCCCAGCTGGGTGAAAGGCCTTTGGCCCTGTTGCCACCCCGAACCCAACCCGAGGGGGCCCTGCTTGGATTGCTGCGTAACCCTCTGTATGGTCTGCCCAAAGAAACGGATTTTCCCATTACCAGTTATCACCCGAAGCTGTCGCTGGATTTTGTCACCCAGCCCACTGTGGCTGTTGGCGTCGATAGATACGGCACCTATGCCGGTGGCGGTATTGCCGCTTTCTGGAGCGACATGCTCGGTTACCACAATGTGGTGACCATGGCCCAGACCAACTATGAATTGATAGATAGCTATTTACTGGTGGGCTACATGAATTCCAAGAACCGCATCAATTGGGGAGCGGTGCTGCAGCGGGTGCCTTACATTTACGGTTCCTACAATGCTTATTTCGAGGAGAGGGGAGGCCTCCCGGTTTACGTTCAGGAAGAATACCTTAACCGGCAGATTTCTTATCAGGTGGGCAGCTTTGCTTACTATCCGCTAAATACTTTTAGAAGAATTGAATTTTCAGCCGGCTTCAACCTGATCGATTTCAATAGCAAATTGTACCAGTACGTTTATGATGCCATTTATTTTCAGCTTATTGATTATTACCAGCTGGACCTGCCAGCTCCTCCCTCCATAAAATACGGCTATGCCTCTCTGGCCATGGTTTATGACAGTTCCATTTTCGGTGCCTGTAGCCCGATCATCGGGCAGGCCTACCTGCTGGAAGTCCAGCCCAATTTCGGCAACCTGAATTTCATCAGCGTTATGGCAGATTACCGGCGCTATTTCATTCCCAAGCGACCGTTCACCCTGGCCTTCCGGGTGCTGCACTATGGTCGTTACGGCAAGGGTTCAGAGGACCCGAGGCTGTGGCCTCTTTTCCTCGGTTACGAAACCCTGGTCCGGGGCTATGATTACAACAGTTTTATCTATAGCGAATTTGATGAAACCAATCCCCGGGCCTTTGACTTTAACCGCTTGCTCGGGACCAGGATGCTGGTGGCCAATTTTGAACTGAGGTTTCCGGTGTTCAGGGTGTTAGGGCTGGGTAAGGGCTATTATGGAGTCTGGCCCCTGGAGTTCCTGGCCTTTTACGATATCGGCACTGCCTGGTATTCCGGTGAGAAGCCGACCTGGTTCGGCGGCAGCAAGAAGCCGGCCTCCAGCGCCGGGATGGGCCTGAGGACTAACCTGTTCGGGGTCCTGGTGCTGGGTTTTGATTATGTCTACCCCTTTGACCGCCCGGTGAAGGGCTGGCACTGGCAGTTCACCATCACTCCTGGCTTCTGAGGTTTACTGGTTGATTTCTTTTACGTAGATGTTTCTGAAATAGACGGGTGATAGGCTATCGTGATTCTGAAGGCCCAGGTAGCCTTCGCTAGCAAAATCTCTGACCTTGCCCCTGGGTTCGGCTTTCCAGTCTACCACTTTCTTCCCGTTTAATTCTACGGTCAGCCGGTCCTTGATGAATGAAATCTTAAAATGGTTCCATTCTCCTGTCGGCCGGGAAGCATCAACTGTCGGGGCCTGGGCATCGTAGACCGCCCCGGTTCTGTGAATTCCCTCTCCGGCATCATAAATCTGAATCTCAAAAGAATGGTAGATATAATCGTCGCTGGTTGGCACCTCCGGGACCCGCAGGAATATCCCGGAATTGGTGTTTTTCTGAGAACACTTGAATTCCAGTTCCAGAATAAAATCCCGGTATTTTTTCCGGCTGTACCAGAGTAAACCCATGCCTCCCTGAGACTTTAAGACACCGGTTTTGGGATCCAGCTCAAAATAGCCGGGGCCATAGTGATTCCAGCCGTGTTTTTCATAGAGGCCGCGGTAACGACTCAGCAATTGTTCGTAGTCCTGATAATAGGTTGCCCGCCTGATGAATTCCAGTCCCTGGCTGATGGATGGTTCCGGGTTCATGACCTCTTTTTCGTTCTCGTATTCAATGGTCAGGTAGCCGTGGTAATCCTGGAGGGTTAGCTCGGCTAGGATAGCCCGGATATCGGCCCGGCCGCGGCCGAAGGCCGTGTCTACGGCATTTTTAGTCCCGAAATCGGTCCGGTCCTTTAAGTGCACGTCAACTATCCGCCCCTGCAGGAGCCGCAGGCATTCAACCGGTTTCAGCTGGCCCCGCATCCAGTGACCGGTATCGGCACAAACCCCGATTCGTTCATCTCTCTCCCGGAGATAGTTCAGGGCGGTGGCCGGATGGGCATACTTGCTCGGCTCAGGATGATTATGGACGGCAATCCTGATGTTGTATTCCTTGACCAGCTTATCCAGCAAGGCGTAATCTTCATCCCTGGGCTCGGTGGCTATTATCCAGATCCCCAGCTGCCGGGCAAAATCAAACACCCGGCGCATTTCAGTTTCGGTGCGACCCATATCCACCACCCCATAAGCCACCACCTGCATCTTCAGGCTGTTCAATTTGTCCCTGACCAATTTCAGGTATTCAGGCTCCAACTGATGGTTGAAGGTGACGCTGGCTGGCA
>JANLGB010000143.1:0-1148 GCA_024653405.1 Candidatus Saccharicenans sp. | reverse complement strand
GGTCTTTCGACAATCTCTGGCCGGGAAAGGCCTGAACGTAATCAATTCCCAGGGCTTTGGTTTTTTCCAGGGCTTCAAAAAAGGTGTAGCCACGGTAGGTCCAGCACTGCATGGCCAGCGGGAACTTCTTTATCCGGACCGCGTTGTAATCGGTATTCTTTACCTGCTGCTTGATTTCTTCTGGAATCACTTTTTGCTGGGCGCCAGAAACTTGGCCGGCCAGAACCGACCCCAGCCCCAGCAGGCCTGCCAGCAGCAGGATAATCAGACAGGTGTTTTTTTTCTGGTTCATGTTTTCTCCTCCCCGGAGATTATTAATTTTAATTAAATTAGGGTCCAAGCCAGACTATTTTTTCTTCCTGGGGTTCCACTGCCCCCTGGCCACGGCCGGGATGAAATTTTCCAGGCCGGGAGGAGGAAAGGGGAGAGTCTTTTCTTTTTCAATGCTCATGTAGGCTGCCATCAACAGCTCGGTCACGTTAACCCCGTCGCTCCAGTTCTCTAAGGGCCGGCGGTCTTCCAGGAATGATTCCACCATGTGTCGGTTTTCGGCGGTGTATCCGTATTCATGTTCTTCGCTGGACACCACCGGCATCAGCCCGACCTCGGCATTCTGCTTTTCCACCAGGTCTTCACCGGCCTTTCCCTTGACCTTGCGGCTGAAGAAAACTTTTAAGCCGGAATCCAGGGTATTGACCTGCATCGAGTACTCCGGCCCCAGGAGCTCCATCGTCAGACGCAGGCCTGCTCCCACGTAGCACCAGGAGGTTGTGGTCTCGACCACCAGGGTCTGGCCTTTCGCATCCCGGTATTCCACCACCGACCGGGCAAAATCTTCAGCCGGACGGTTGGCATAATCCAGCTTGCCCCCGCTGAGACGTTTGAGGTGGTCTACATACTCGGGCAACTGCCACTTGAGACAGTTGGCATAGGCGGTGATTTTAACCGGCGTCAGTTCTTCCCGGCTGGCTCCAGGCGGAGTCAGCATGAACCTGGCTTCTTCCACCGAATGGCACATCATATCGTTAAGAACCCCACCTCCCTGGAGCTCACCTTCCCAGAACCAGGGCATGTGAGGTCCGCTGTGCTCTTCGGCAGCCCGGGCCAGGTAGGCCCGGGGAGCCAAGCTCTGCGGCCGGCCCTACCTG
>JANLGB010000142.1 GCA_024653405.1 Candidatus Saccharicenans sp. | reverse complement strand
TGATCCCGTTGTTTCTGGAAGCTGGGGCCGACTGGCTATCGTTCCACCTGGAAGCTTCGGCTCACGTCCACAAGGACCTGGAGACCATAAAACAGGCCGGGCGTAAAGCCGGGCTGGCCCTGAATCCGGCCACCCCGCTGGAACTGCTGAGCGAGGTGCTGGAGGAGCTGGATTTCGTGGTCATCATGACCGTCAACCCGGGCTGGGGCGGGCAGAAGTTCATCCCGGCCACTAGGAACAAAATCCAGCGGCTCAGCCGCTGGCTGGCCGAGCGGGGACTGCCGGCGCTCATCGCCGTCGACGGCGGGGTCAAGCTGGACAACCTGGCCGCCCTGTTTGAGTTGGGCATGAACATCGCCATCTGTGGTTCCTCGGTCTATGGAGCCCAGGACCCGGTGGCCACCATCCAGAAGATGAAGGCGGTGGCCGACGAATTCAACCGGAAATACGGCCGGAAACGATGACCGGATTTGAGGTGTGGAAGATGAAGAAAAATGTTCTGATGATCTTGAGCTTAGCCCTGATCATGATTTCCTTCGGGTCGCTGGCCTGCCGGAAAAAGCCGCTAACCCTAGAATCACTCCCCCAGGAAACTCTGGCCTCGGACGAATCCCTGTACAAGCTGGGCGAAACCTACATCAAGAAGGACTTTGAAAAGGGACTACTGTTCTTGCGGCAGTTGATGGATTCTTTCCCCCGAAGCTTTTACGCCCAGAGAGCCAAGCTGCTTATCGCCGATACCTATTTCAGCAAGGGTGATGAAGCCAACCTGATCCTGGCCGCGGCCGAGTACCGGGAATTCATGAGCCTCTATCCCACCAGCCCCTCCGTCCCTTACTGCCAGTATCGGATCGCCATGACCTATTATAAAAACATTCTCAAGCCGGGCCGGGACCAGACCAAAACCATCCAGGCCCTGAACGAATTCAAGAGGGTGGTGGCTCTTTATCCCAACAGCGAGTACGCCACCCAGGCCCAGGAAAAAATCAGGGATTGCGAGAACCGGTTGGCCGCCCATGAACTGCAGATTGGAGAATATTATTACAAGGCTAAATCCTACCGGGCCGCCC
Source organism: Candidatus Saccharicenans sp. (assembly GCA_024653405.1). Classification (GTDB taxonomy): domain Bacteria; phylum Acidobacteriota; class Aminicenantia; order Aminicenantales; family Saccharicenantaceae; genus Saccharicenans. The sequence continues at coordinate 4,888 of JANLGB010000142.1, read as the reverse complement.
TGAACCGGCTGCAACCGATTCTCACCACCTACCCCGATTTTCCCGGGCTGGATGCCGTTTATTTTTACATAGGCGACTGCTATTTCAAAACGAAGAATTACAACGAGAGCCAGCCCTATTTCACCAAGCTTATTTCTGATTACCCGAAAAGCAAGTTTGTCATGAAAGCCCAGAAAAGGCTACAATCTATGGAGCTGCTCAAAACAACCGAAAAGGTTAAAAGCCCGCAGCCCAAGACGCCAACAAAATGAGGGAGGATGGAATGAATAAAAGAACCAGAATGGCCAACCCGATGGCCCTCTTCCTGGGGGCGAGCCTGCTGCTGCTTTTTGCCGGGGGTTCTGCTCTCCAGGCCCAGAGCCAGGACCAGACCACCTGGGAATTCGGTCTCACGGGCGAGCTGGCGGCCCGGGGAATAAAGTGGGCCGAGGAAACCAGCACCCTGAAGGCCACCAACGCCTTACTGGAGCTCAGGGCCAGAAACCTTGGCCACATCTTTAACCTGAGTGTTTTCGCTGGTCTGGGAATGCCCAGGCCCAACGGGGTGATTTTCGCACAGTTGCCCCTGACCCTGGAATACCAGGGCGGAAGCCTCAGCGGCCTGCTGGTCGGGACCCGGGTTGAAGCCAGGCTGCTTAAGACTTCTGATTTTAACTTCGGCCTGGCCGGGGAATTTTCCTCCTACCTGGGTTTCAAGAAAGATTTTGCCCTGAGCGGACTGGTGGTCCCGGGAACGGCCACAGCTCAACCTTCCTGGTCCCAGGCCAGCGGCGGCCTGCTCGTGACCTACGATGGCCTGGAAGGCAGCCAGCCTTTCCTGGAAGTGGCCGGTTCTTATTTCTGGGGCAATTTCAAGATGACGGAAAAAATTGAGGACCTCGAAGGTGAGGAATCGGTTAAGCTCAAAGGCTCAAGCTATGTCTCCATCACCGCCGGCTGGAGTTTCTTCCTGGTGGACAAGATTACTGTCGTTCCCAGGATCAGAATCTTTCCCGGTTCCAAGTCCACCATCGGAGTTGGCCTGAGCCTCTATTACGGTTTTTAAGGTCCGAAAGGGAGGGAAACCATGAGTCTGAACAATCACCGAAAAATATCCCGGCTGTGGCCGGTAGCCATATCAGTGCTTCTGGCCCTGGTGCTGGTCATTACCGTTACTCAAACTGGGGCCCAGAATAAGCTCAAGGACCGTCTGGCCGCTTCAAGCCAGAAGACTTCAGGCCGGCTGGAAGAAGCCCTCAAGGCCAGGCTGAACCCGGCTCCGCCAACCAGGATCAAAGCTCTGGCCCAGCCCGTGGGTCGGCCGTCGGGGCCAAAGTATTCTTCGGAAAAAATTCTGGTCAAGTTCAAACCGGACCTGTCCACCCAGTCGACCGAACAGATCCTGCGAGCCTACCAGCCGCAGTCCTACCGGCTGATTCCCAGGATCAACGTCTACGTGGTTAAGGTGGGGGCCGGAACCACCGTGGAAGAAACCCTGGCCGCTCTCCGGCAGAATCCCGATGTTCTCTATGCCGGTCCCGATTACAAGCTACGGCTGGCGGCCCAGCCCAACGACCAGCTCTTCCGCTACCAGTATGCGCTCTACAATCCCGGCGGCACCCTGCAGATTCCTGGAAGTCCCACCGGAAAGGTTCGGGCTGACATCAAGGTCACCGGAGCCTGGGACTTCTCCAGAGGCGACCCCAACCTGTTGATCGCCGTCCTGGATTCCGGAATCGACTACACTCATCCCGACCTGGCCAGCAAGGTTATTTCCACCGGGCGGGACTTCATCAATGATGACGATGATGCCATGGATGACCACTGGCACGGGACCCACGTGGCCGGAATCATCGCAGCCGCTACCAACAATACCGAGGGCATAGCCGGAGTGGCCTGGGACTGCCGCCTGCTGCCCGGAAAGATTATTTCGGCCGAAGGCGAGGGTGATTATTCTGACCTGATTGATGCCCTCATCTGGGCCGCCGACTACAGTTCGGGCCAGGCTAAGGTCGGAGTTATCAACATGAGTGTCGGCGGGGATGAACCGGACCAGGCTCTGAGAGCGGCCCTGGAATATGCTTACAATAAAGGGATAGTCCTGGTGGCCGCCACCGGCAATGACGGAGTGGCCGGCGTCCTTTACCCGGCAGCCTACGATGAATTCTGTCTGGCTGTCTCGGCCAGCGATTACAGCGACGAGATCGCCAGCTTCAGCAACAGCGGTCCGCAGGTGGACGTGGCCGCACCCGGAGTCTGGGTGCTGAGCACCATCCCGCTGGCCATAACCGAACCCGGGTATCTTCCCTATGCCTTTGCCAGCGGAACTTCCATGGCCACGCCGCACGTGGCCGGGTTTGCTGCTCTACTCAAAGCCAACAAACCCTGGTTGACACCGGCCGATATCATGAAAATCATCAAGTACACGCCGGACGACATCGAGACCGCCGGCCGGGACGATTATGCCGGTTACGGGCGGATTAATACCGAGCGGGCCCTGTCGCCTTTTAAGATAGTTAAATAATAGAAGAAACAACCGACCAGGCCCGGCAGTGGCTGAAGGATGATTCGCTACCTAAGAATTAAAAACCTGGCAACCATAGAGGACCTGGAGCTGGAGCTGGACTCCGGCTTCACCATCCTGACCGGAGAGACCGGGGCCGGGAAATCCATCATCATTGACGCCCTGAAGCTTCTGCTGGGAGAAAAGGCTTCGCCCGACCTCATCCGGACGGGAAAGGAAGAGGCCTCGGTCGAAGCCGTTTTTGAAATTGCTGACCAGAAGCAGCTTCCACCCGAGCTGGAGCTCGAAAACGGCCACCAGCTTTTCCTGCAGAGAATCATCTCCAGCCAGGGACTGAGCAAATCCTACCTCAACGGCCTACTGGTGCCGCTCAAGAAAATGAAAGAGCTGGGCGAGCAGCTGATAGATATCTACGGCCAGAATGATCACATCTTCCTCCTGGATACTTCCAACCACCTGAAATTCCTGGACGACTTCGCCGAGGCCCTGAGCCTGCGGGATGAGGTCCGACAGGCTGCCCAGAAGGTCAGGGCAATGCTGCGCGAAAAAGAAGAGCTCCTGGCCCGGCAGAAGGAAAGGGCCCAGAGGCTGGATTTCCTCAACTTCCAGGTCAAAGAAATTGAACAGGCCGAGCTGCGCCCGGGAGAAGACGAGGAGCTGCTGCAGGAGCGGTCGATTCTCAAGAACGCCGAAAAAATCGCCATCCTGGTCAACCAAGCCATAGACCTGGCCTACGAGAGCGAGGAGTCGCTGGTGGCCGGGGTCAAGCGGGTGGAGAACATCGTCTCCGAGCTTCAGGGCTATTTTCCCGAGCTGGAGGGAAGCCGTAGCCAGCTCGGTGAGTTCCATATCTTCTTGAAGGAGCTGGCCGGAAACCTCATCGAGCGGCGCGACAAGTACGCCCCTTCGCCCGAGAAGCTGGAAGAAATCGAGGCCCGGTTGAGCCTGCTGGAGAAGCTCAAGAGAAAATACGGCCCCAGCCTGGAAGAAATCCTGGCCTACCTGGAAAAAATCAAGAAGGAAAAGGAAGAGCTGGAAACAAGCGAGGAAAAACTCTCCGAGCTGGAGCAGGAAATAAAGGCGGCCTTCGACGTCTACCGCAAGCTCTGCCGCCGGTTGAGCCTGCTGCGCCAGGAAAGGGCCAGGGAGCTGGAACAGCTCCTGGTCAAGGAACTGGGTCAGCTGGCCATGACCAGGGCCCGCTTCCGGGTGGACTTTCGCCCGCTCTCGCCTTCGCTGGATGACCCGGCCACCATCAGGGACCTGGGGGCCGAAGAGCTGGAGTTTATCATCTCCCCCAACCCAGGAGAAGAGCTGCGGCCGCTGCGACGGATTGCTTCGGGCGGCGAGCTGTCCCGCCTCATGCTGGCTTTTAAGTCGCTGGGGAAAGAAGCCGAAAAGGGCCGGACGCTCATCTTCGACGAGATTGACTCGGGCATCGGTGGCCAGACAGCCGACTTCGTGGCCCGGAAACTGCAGCAGCTGTCCAGGCGCCACCAGGTGTTGTGCATCACTCACCTGCCCCAGATTGCCTCGGCCGCCAGTCACCATTTCCGGATCGAGAAAAAGACAGAGAAGAATCGAACTTATACCCTGGTGCGAAAACTGCAGGCCAAGGACCGACCGGAAGAAATCGCCCGGCTGATTGCTGGAACCAGGCTGACCGAAGCCAGCCTGCAGATGGCCAGGGAATTGCTGGAAAAGAATGCCGCTGGCAATTGAGCTGGCTCAGAAGATAGCCAGGCTGCCCTGAGCGCGGGGCGGCCCGGCGTCACAGAGCCTGACTTTTCATCTACCTGTCTTTTTCTAACTCTTGCTCTTCGCTACCAGTATCTTCACTCCGGCCTTACTCCCCAAGATAATCGCCGCCCGTTACCAACCGGGCTCATTTCAGCTATAATAATTAGTTAAATCATGGACAGGACCGGTGAGCTGGTGCTCGAGGGAAAAACTTTTTACATTCACACTTTCGGTTGTCAGATGAACGTCAATGACTCCGAGCACCTGGCCAGCCTGCTGCTGGCCGAAGGGGCCAGTCCAGCCGGGCGGCCGGAAGACAGCGATTTCATCCTGGTCAACACCTGCGCCGTGCGGGAAAAGTCGGTGGTCAAGCTTTTCTCCTACCTGGGGCGTCTCAAGGAACAGAAAGAAAAGCGCGGCTCGGTCCTGGCCTGCCTGGGTTGCGTGGCCCAGCTCTACCGGGAACAACTGCTGAAGAAATTTCCCTACCTGGACCTGGTGGCCGGACCGCACCAGTACGCCGCCATTCCCCTTCTTCTCCGGAATCTCCAGGACGAAAGAAGGGTGCTGACTGCCTGGGAAAAGGACTGGGTGGACCTGCCGATTGTACCCGAGGCCAGGGAAAACCGGGTCTCGGCATACGTT
>JANLGB010000141.1 GCA_024653405.1 Candidatus Saccharicenans sp. | reverse complement strand
TCCTCGGCCTCTGGACTGAAAACCCTTCGGCACTCCGGTCCTTCACTACTGCCCTTAGCCGCCTTGCAGGGTGGCCCCGGGGGGCACGGTGGCCCGGGACAGAACTACGAAATGGGAGGCAGCTACAGCATCCGGGGTAGTCCCTACCAGACGATTTATTTCACCGGGAAGAGAAGCCTCCAGGTGTTTTCGGTGAGCGGGTTGCTGGCCCAGGGACTGGGTGACCGGCTGGGTTTGAGCCTGAGCGCCCTCAAGCAGTGGAACCTGAAAGGAGAAAACCCTTTTGCCTCCAGTGATGAACTTTTCATGGTCGAGAATCCCACCTATGACCAGTTCAGCTGGGAAGGTTATTCCCTGAGGGCCAAGCTAACAGCCTTGCTTTCCGATAACCTGAAAAGCGAGCTCCAGTATAATTATTTTTCCAGGAAATTCCCCGGGCTGGACAGCCTGGATCTTGAAGGCAACAGCCTGGGTATAACCAGAGAAGATAGCAGGCACCAGTTCAGCGCCAGGCTCCAGCTGGACTTGAGACGGGTTTCGTTTTTTATCAATTATGCCTATATCAAGAATTCCTCTACCGACCCCTGGTTTTCCTGGAGCGGAAATATCATCAGCGGGGGGCTGACCTGGAACCCCCAGGTCTCTCCCTCCAGGTAAGGAGGCTGAGATGAAAAGACGAGAAAACTCCAATAAACTGATCAGCCTTAAACCAGATAAAAAACCGGGAAAAAGCAGCCGGGTCTACCGGTTTGGCATTTATCTGTTCGTTCTTTTTTTCCTGATGGCCGGCCAGGTCGCGGCCCGGGATAGCCACTCGGAAGACGGCCTCCAGGAGCAGCCGCCGGCCAGCCGCCCTCATTTTTACAACGTTGACCGGGAGGTCACCATCGAAGGCCAGGTCGAGGATATAAAATTCGAATCCAGGTATGAAGGCCGAGCCAGTTTCCTGATTCTCATGGTCAAGGACAAAAACAGCAACGACCTGGTGGAAGTAGAAACGGCCCCGGCCTGGTTTTTCCGGACCGATATCCACAAAGGTGAAAAAATCAAACTGGTGGGTTCGCTGGCCGAAGACCAAAGAGAGGGCCGGAAACTGGTTATCGCCCGCGAAATGAGAATCAGCAATCAGACCATTACCCTGAGAGATAGAAGGGGATTTCCGGCCTGGAGACGGGGCAGCGCCTGGTGAAACTGGCGGAAGCACTGCCTTCGCCAGGACTAATCCTATTAATTTTTCTGATTATTAAGCCCAGCTCCAAGGGCCAGACCGCTGCCGCTCGGTATCAAGATACTCCATTTGACATATATCCATGTCTTAACCTGAAAGAAATTTGGGCTTGACTACCCCCACCGGCTATGTGGTATTTTGGTATCTGCATGAGTTCCATTTTAGAATACCTGATGCGGCCCCTGGCCGCCAGGATGCAGTCTATCCCGCCCGAAAGAAAACAGCCAAAAACCCTAAAAAATATATGGAGGCATCATGTCTGAACCAAAAAAATATTCTCCAGGAGTGGAGAGGTATATGCAGGAAGCCAGGCTGTTTCTGGCCAGGCAGGAAGAAACACGGGTCCGGATGCAGAGGATGAAATTCGATACCATCGCTGTCCATGGACTCTATTCGCTGGAAGAAGCCCTCGACCGTAACCAGGGAGCTATCGTCGAGCCGCTCTACCTGGCCACCTCTCAGGGCTACCGGGATGCCGACGAGCTGGAAGCCGCCCTGGCCTACCTCATCCCCACCTGGTGTTACACCAGGATAGCCAACCCCACCACCTATTACCTGGAATATGTCCTGGCTTTGCTGGAAGGCTATAAGTCGGGATATGACACCTCCTGCCTGGTTACCGCCTCGGGCATGGCCGCCATCATGATGGCCGTTGACCCCTTCCTGGTTAAACAAAAAGAGGGACAGGAAAAGATAAATTTCGTTTCTTCCATCCAGCTTTACGGGGGAACCTTCCAGCACTTTTCGGTGCGGAAGATGAAGGAGAGAGGCATAGAAGTGCGCTGGGTGCTTCACCCGGAAGACATTGAAGAGTGGAAGGCCAAGATTGACGAAGATACCCGTTTTCTTTACGTGGAAGCTCCGAGCAACCCCCAGCAATCATTCTGTGACATCAAGGCCCTGGCTGACCTGGCCCATTCCTGGGAGATACCGCTTATTTTTGATGCCACCTGCGCCACTCCAGCCCTGATGCGACCCATTGCCTACGGTGCTGATATCGTGGTCCATTCTTTGACCAAATCCATAACCACCGGGGGCCTGGCCATCGGCGGGGCCCTGATTAGCAAGAAACCCATCATCACCAAAATTAAAAATGATGACCCGAATTTTAAGGCCAGTTTTGCCGAGTACGTGAAATTCTGGCCCTACCGCGACAACGGCCCGGCCGCTTCGCCTTTCAATGCCCTAATGGCCCTCAACGACCTCCGCACCCTGCGGATGAGAATGGACATAGTCAGCCAGAACTGCCAGAAAGTGGCCGAGTTCCTGGAAAAACATCCGCGGGTCTACCAGGTCGATTACCTCGGGCTTCCCAGCTACAAGCTCCATCCCCTGGCCAAGAAATACATGAAACTGGTGGATTCCGACAACGGCCAGGGACAGGAAGTCAACCGTTACGGCCACCTGATGAGCTTCCGGGTGGATGGGCCTCCAGAAAATGCCAGGAAAGTTTTCGACCGCTTCAAAATCATATTCCGGGCCACCGACCTGGGCCGGATTAAGAGCGTGGCCACCATCCCGGCCATTTCCACCCACCAGCAGCAGGGAGAAGAGGCCCGCCGGATGGCCGATATTCCGCCCCAGCTGATCAGGCTGTGTGTGGGGGCTGAGAATCCCGACGATATAATTGAAGACCTCAACCAGGCCCTGAATTCTCTCTAATCCAGCCCGGGGGTCGGGCCAGTTTGAATTTTGAGCCAAGCTCGACTAAAATCAGGGCATGGAAGCTCTGAGAATCTACACCGAGAGACCCTACCAGCTCCGCGGGGAAGTGACCATCAGCGGAGCCAAGAACGCTGTCCTGCCGGCCATCGCTGCTTCTCTGCTGACGGCTGAAGAAATCCATCTCAGCAACGTTCCCCTGGTCAAGGATGTGCAGACCATGCTGACCCTGATGAAGGAACTGGGAGCGGAATACGAGACCAGAAAGAAATCGCTGAGGATAAAAACAGAAAAGATCGTTTCCGACCAGGCCCCTTACCAGCTGGTCCGGGCCATGAGGGCTTCGATTCTGGTATTGGGCCCGCTACTGGCCAGAAAGGGGAAAGCCGTGGTGGCCCTGCCCGGGGGTTGCGCCATCGGCACCAGGCCAGTTGACCTGCATATCAACGGCCTGCAGAAGCTCGGGGCCAATATCAGCCTGGAACACGGCTACATTGTGGCCGAGGCCAGGAAGCTCAAGGGAATAGAGTTTGAATTTGAGAAAAAGACGGTCACCGGGACCGAAAACCTGGTTATGGCCGCCACCCTGGCCAGGGGTGAAACGGTCCTGAAAAACTGTGCCCTCGAACCCGAGGTCAGCAGTCTGTGCCAGCTGCTGGTCAAGATGGGAGCTAAGATTGACGGGATCGGGGAAGAGACCCTGAGGATCAAAGGCGTGGAAGAACTGGGCCCGGCCGAGCACCGGATCATTCCCGACCGGATCGAAGCCGGGACCTTCATGGTAGCTGCGGCTTTGACCGGCGGTGACCTCACTCTGAAAGAGGTGGAGCCGGCCCACCTTGAGGCTCTGACGGACAAGCTGATTATTTCCGGAGCCAAAGTTGAAAAAGCCGGCCGGCAGGCCCTGCGGGTTAGAGGGGGCCAGGAAATCAAGCCTCAGGACGTGACCACCGCCCCTTACCCCGGCTTCCCCACCGACATGCAGGCCCAGTTCATGGTGCTGATGACCCAGGCCAATGGGACTTCCATCATCACTGAAACCATCTTCGACCGGCGCTTCGGCCACGCCACCGAGCTGGTCAGGCTGGGTGCCAATATCGAGGTCCAGGGAGATAAAGCCATAGTGAGGGGCAGGACTCCGCTGTCCGGAGCCGAAGTGGTGGCCACCGACCTCCGGGCTTCAGCCAGTTTGGTGCTGGCCGCCCTCATTGCTACCGGTCAGACCACCATCAATGACATAGAACACCTCGACCGCGGTTATGAAAGAATTGAAGAAAAGTTGAAAAGGCTGGGAGTGAGGCTTGACCGTCTTCAGAACAACCAAAATAACAGGACGGGGGATAAAACATGAGCGATTGTATTTTCTGCAAAATTATCCGGAAAGAAATTCCGGCGGCCATCGTTTATGAAGATGATGAAATCCTGGCCTTTGACGACATCCGGCCTCAGGCCCCGGTTCATACTCTGATCATTCCCAAGGCCCACCTGCCGGGTCTGAAGGAAGCGGAAAAGGAACAGGCCGGGCTGCTGGGCAGAATCCTTCTCCAGGCCGGAGAAATCGCCCGGCTCAAAGGAATCGACCGTAGCGGTTTCCGGGTGGTGGTCAACAGCGGTCCCGATTCCGGGCAGGAAGTGTTTCATCTCCATTTCCATCTGCTCGGCGGACGCCGCCTGGGCTGGCCGCCGGGCTGAGGCTGGCTTTTTGAGATTAGCTCAAGGGAAGTTCGGGCTGCTTAGAGCATGGCCTATTTGATTGATGGCAACAACCTGATGGGGCAGGCCGACCCTTATTTCAAATTTGACCCGGCCAGCCGCAACCGGCTGATAGCCCGGCTGCTTCTGTTTCAGAAGATTACCCGCTCCAGAATATATCTGGTTTTTGACGGGAAACCACCCCTGGAGGAGCAGACCATCAAGCTCAACCCTAAATTCATCGTTCTCTTCCCGGAACGAGGGCAGTCGGCCGACCGGCTGATCGAAGAACTTCTGTCGCAAAAAAAAGACAGGCGCTATTTCCTGGTGGTCAGTTCTGACCGCGGGCTGAAGGCCATTGCCAGGAGCCACGGGGCCAGGACCATGAGCACCCTGGAATTTCTTAGGCAGCTGAAACAAACTCTCAAAGACCACCGGGAGGAGCGGGAGCTGCAAAAGCAGGCCGAGAATTCGACACCCCTGGAAATTTCTTTATGGAGCGATTTATTCAAGAAAAAATGAAGACCTTATCCATCATCGGCAGCGGAAGGGTGGGGACAGCCCTGGCTTTAGCCCTGACCAGAAAAGGTCTGAGCCTACAATACCTGGCTGACCCCCTGCTCGGACGGGCCCGGCGGGCCAGGAAGATAGTCGGCCAGGGCCGGGTCACTTCTAACAATAAACTGGCCGCCCGCTCGGCCGAAATCATTTTTATCTGTGTCCCCGATGACCTTATTCCGGCGGTTGTGAAAGAGCTCGAAGACCTCGACTGGCAGGGTAAATATGTCTTTCATACGAGCGGAGCCTGTGCTTCGGACCTGCTCCAGCCTCTAGCGGCGAAGGGAGCCAAAGTAGCCTCTTTTCATCCGGCCCAAACTTTCACGGGAGAGTCGCCCGAACCTGGAATTTTCCAGGGTATTTATATAGGCCTGGAAGGACAGCCGGAAGCCGTAAAACTGGGCCAGAAGTTGGCAGCCAGGCTGGGAGCCCAGACCCTGCTGCTTTCGGTCAGGGAAAAGCCACTATACCACCTGGCCCTGTCCCTGTCCTCAAATTTTTTGATTGTGCTTTTGAACGAGGCTAAGGAGCTCTGGCAAGCCTCCGGCCTGGAAGAGACAACTATCCTGGAAATCCTGACCCCGCTTCTGAACAAAACTTTACAGAACGTAAAAAAACTTGGTATCGAGCCCAGCCTGACCGGGCCAGTAGTTCGAGGAGACCTGGAAACGGTGAAAAAGCACCTGGCCCTCACCGCCAGATACCCGGGGCTGGACAGGGCTTACAGGGCCCTAGCTTTGGAAGCTTTGAAAATAGCCGGGCGAGGCGGCCTTAGCCCACAAAAAGTCAGAGCATTGAAGCGTCTGCTGGGACAAAAATAACCTCTTCCTCCAGCCTCAGAAGATAGGAA
>JANLGB010000140.1 GCA_024653405.1 Candidatus Saccharicenans sp. | reverse complement strand
AATCTTTCGGAAAACCTGGGCCTGGACATGGACGAAACTACCCTTAATAATCTGGCCAAATTGAAATTCCCCTCGGAAATCGAACAGCTCCTGGCCGAGGTGCTGACTCCCATTCTGTCCAGGGAAATCATCCTCTCCCGCAGCCTGCTCAGTCACGGCGAGGCAGAAAAGGGCCTGCTGGTGGTCAGGGGCAAGGAGGAAAAACTGCTCAAAGCGGCCGAAGTTCTGGAATTGCGGGAAGCCCGCTCGCTCCTGGCCTCGGAGATAGAGGCCCTGGAACTTCCGGCCAGAACCAGAAACATCGTTAAAGCGCTGGCCCCGGTTTTCCTGGTTCCGACCATCAATTACGATGCGCCCGAGACCGAAATCAGGCGCCTAAAAGCCCGTAACCAGGTGGAGCCTGTCTACTACACCATCAAAAAAGGCAAGGTTATAATCAGAAAGGGCGACGAAGCTACCCCCGAAGTCATCAGGCAGATCGCCATCATCAACCAGAAAATCAGCAGTCAGCCCCACTGGCTGCTCAACTTCGCCGGCCTGCTGATCCTGTACTCGATAATTTTCTTTTTTATCTGGAACTTTATCGGCTCAGTCAGCGATGAGGGAAACCCCCTTCGTCTGCTGCAGATGATGGGCCTGACAATTTTCTTGGGCTTCGTGGCCTACAAAGCCAGTCTGTTCATCGCCGATGCCCTGGGCACCTCACTTTCCATCATTAATGTGGATAAAGAAGCTTTGACTTTCGGCTTCCCTTTTCAGTTCGGCACCTTTATCTTCGCCCTCCTGACCCGGAGTGAAATCGCCATTGTCTATGCCGTTTTCAACAGCCTGCTGGCTGGATACCTGATGAACGGCGATTATTTCCTGGTTCTGTTCGTGTTGCTGGGCGGGATTGCCGTGGTTTACGGTCTCCGCTACTATCTGGCCTCCAGCCGGAGCTCAACCCTTAAGACCGGGCTGATGGTCCTGGCCCCCTTCCAGGTTATTCTGGTGCTCGCTTTCCACCTGGTCAAGCAAAGTTTTGCCGACCTGACCAGCCTGGGAACCGAGCTGTTTAGTTCCATTTTCGGCGGGTTAATCAGCGCTGCCATAGCTTTCGTTCTGCTGCCAGTCTTCGAAACCCTGTTCGGTTTTATCACGGCCACCAAGTTGCACGAATTGACTAACTCTGACCTGCCGATTTTTCGCCAGCTGGCCCTGGAAGCTCCCGGGACTTACCATCATTCTCTGATCGTGGCCACCCTGGCCGAAAAAGCGGCCGAAAAAATCAACGCCAACTCGGCTCTGGTCAAGGCCGGTGGTCTCTACCACGACCTGGGCAAGATCAAGCGGCCCGAATACTTCAGCGAAAACCAGGCTTCCATTGTTGATGTCCACCGCGAGCTGACCCCGTCCCTGAGCACACTGGTGATTGTCAACCATGTCAAAGACGGAATTGACCTGGCTCGGAAGCTAAAGCTGCCGCGACAGATAATAGACCTGATTGCCCAACACCACGGCACTTCTGTCGTCCGGTATTTCTTCCAGAAGGCCAAAGAAAAATACGACCCGGAGCTGCATAAAATAGAAGCTGAGGATTACCGTTACCCGGGCCCCACTCCCAGAAGCAAGGAAGCTGGCCTGTTATTGCTGGCCGACTCGGTCGAAGCCGCCGCCCGCAGCCTGACTTCTCCCACCCGGCAGAATCTCAAGCGGGTAATCACCGAAATTTTTAACAGCCACCTTCAGGACGGGCAGCTGGACGATTGCGGTTTTTCCCTGCGCGACCTGAGGGTCATTGCCAATTCTTTCCTGACCACTCTGGATGCCATCTATCACCCCAGGCCCAAATACCCCGGCTTTGATTTCGAGAAAAAGATAGAAAAGAAAGAGGAAAGCAAAAAGAACAATGGTCGTAATAATAAACAAGCTGAAGACAAATCCGGTTCCTCCGGCCAGGATTAAAAACCTGCTCTCGGCTCTCTGCCGGCGCTACCGGGTGCCACAGGCTGAAGTGGTGCTCAGTTTCGTCGGTCGTCGGGCCATGCGTTCTCTGAACAGGAGATACCGCCGTCGGGATAAGCCGACCGATGTCCTGAGTTTCACTCTCGGGGAAAAGGGCCCCGACGGACAGCTCTACCTGGGCGACATCATCATCTGCCCCGAGGTGGCGGCCAGGCAGGCCCGGAAGCAGGGCCATTCCCTGGCCCGGGAAATTGAAATCCTGGTCATCCACGGTTTTCTCCATCTCCTGAGCTTTGAGCATTTCCGGGGGATGGAAGAAGAGGAAGCCCGGGTCCGTCCTCTTCTCCTTAAAAATTACCGGGCCGAAAAGACCTGATAATATGAGCCAGATGGATTTCCTGTTAATCGGACTAATCCTGAGCTTTCTGCTGACCCTCATTCTGTCTTTCCTCCAGGTTGTTTTTTCCTATTACTCCAGGATAGGATTTTCCCGGATCCTGGAAGGAAAAGAGGCCCTCAAGGATGCAATACTGGAGCACTACGACGAGCTGAAGATTGCCATTGATTATGGCCGGATCATCTTCTTTCTGGCCCTGGTGGTTTATACCTGTCTTATTTTCCCGGCGCTTTCCGGCTGGCCCCTGTGGAGTTTACTGCTGTTCCTGGCCCTTTACCTGGTGTGTTTCGATTACCTGCCGCGGCTGTTGCTCCTGGCCATCAATGAAAAAAACCTGGCCTTCATTTTGCCAGTTGTGTTGCCCATCAAGTTCATCCTGACTCCCCTACTGGTCCTGCCGAAAATTTTCCTCAAGAAAGAGGAAAAGCGGCAGGCTGCCTGGCGCCAACATGAAGCATCAGAGGAAGAAATAGAGACCTTTATTGACGAAGCTACCGAAGAAGGCATTATCGAAAAAGACCAGAATGAGCTTCTGCGGGGAGTGGTGGAGTTCGGCGACCAGCAGGTGCGGGAAATCATGACCCCCCGCAGCCGGATGGTGGCCGTTGACCTGGAGACCACGGTCGGCCAGCTGAAAGAAGTTTTCATCCGGGAGAAATACTCCAGGATCCCGGTATATAAAGAACGTCTGGATAATATCGCCGGCATGGTCATGGCCAAGGACCTCCTGGAATTCAGCGACCCGGCCCAGGCGGGGAGAAAGATTGATTTTCTGCTAAGACCGGTCCTGTTTGTTCCGGAAACCATGCCCGTCAAACGGCTGCTTAAGGAATTCAAAAAGGTCAAGCAGAAATTAGCCATCGTAGTCGATGAATACGGTGGGGTCTCCGGCCTGGTCACCATGGAAGACTTGCTGGAAGAAATAGTGGGCGAAATCCAGGACGAGTACGACACCGAAGAGCCACAGATCGTAGCCGAAAAACCAGATAGCTACCTGGTACGCGGGGAAACTGAAATCGAAGACCTGGAAGAAGTGCTGGGCTGCGAACTGTCGGAAGACAATTTCCTTACGGTCAACGGCTTGCTGCACCAGCACCTAGGCCGGTTGCCAGGGCGGGGAGAGAAACTGGAACTGGCCAACCTCAGTTTTGAGGTGCTGGAAGTGGATGACAAGAGTATCAAGAAAGTCCGGCTGACGCGACGGCCGGATGGGGACAAAACCGGGGAAGGAAAATAGGCATGGCCGGGAAAAAACAGACCAGGAAAAAGAAAAGCTATCGGGCGGGTTACGTGGCCTTAATCGGCCGACCCAACGTCGGCAAGTCGACCCTGGTCAATAGCCTGATCGGGCAGAAAATCGCCATCGTCTCCGATAAACCGCAGACCACCCGGGTCAGCCTCCTGGGGATCAAGACCACCGACCGGGGTCAGATCGTCTTCGTCGATAATCCCGGGGTGCATAAGCCGCTCCACCTGATGAACCGGCGGATGATGAATTATGTTTATTCTTCGCTGGAGACAGCCGACTTGCTGCTGTTGATGATAGATGCCAGCAAGAAGTTCGGCCATGGCGACCAGTACGTCCTGGACATCCTGAAGAATGCTACCAGGCCAATTTTCTTGCTAATCAACAAGGTGGACCTGGTAAAAAAAGAGAATATCCTGCTCATCATCGACAGCTATAAGGACCTGCTGCCCTTCAAGGAAATCGTGCCCATCTCGGCCCTCAAAGGCGACAATCTGGACCGGCTGGAAGACCTGATTTATGAATACCTGCCTCCAGCAGACAGGATATTCGACGAAGAAGAAATTACCGACCAGTCAGAAAAATTCCTGCTGTCAGAAATAATCAGGGAAAAGCTGCTCAACCACGTGGAAGAAGAACTGCCCTACACCACGGCCGTGGTCATCCGCTCGCTGGAAAGAACCGAACTTCCAGAAAAACCGGCCAGCGGCCGCCACCCCGGAAAGCCTGCTCGTCCCCTGGTCCGAATTCAAGCTGAAATACTGGTGGAAAAAGAAAATCACAAGGGAATAATCATCGGACGCAAGGGAGCCATGATCAGGGCCATCGGCACCGAGGCCAGAAAAGAAATGGAAGAAATCCTGGAAAGCCAGGTCTTCCTGGAGCTGAGCGTTCGGGTCCGGGAAAAATGGCGCGATTCTGAAGAAATCCTGGATCTAATAGAAGAACAGAAGGGTTAAGCCCGAGACCCAAATAGCCTTTCTCTGGGAAAAGCAACCGGTTTAGTTCTACCCGGACTGAACAGCAGGCCAAGGGTTATTTCCAGTTCAGGCCTGGCCCCGGCCATAACAGAAATCTCGTCTCACCGGCCGTCCGCTGTTATTGACAATTCAGGTGTTTGATGAGAAAATTTTAGTCCCTTCACGGTGAGTGTAGCTCAAGGGTTAGAGCACCGGACTGTGGATCCGGTGGTTGGGGGTTCGAATCCCCTCACTCACCCCATTTCCCCTCAGAAAGAAATCCCGGCCAGGATGGAAATACTCTTGTTTTTTATGTAATCCACTTCAAAGCCGGCCAGGGCCACGCTGGACAGCCCCAGGTGATAACGGCCTTCCAGGCTGAGCTTGATGGCCCGCACTTTGAACTCCAGTCCGCTGCCAAAAACAAGCGCCAGTTCACCCTTCCTGAAATAGTCCCTGGAATCAGCCCTGGCTACCTCCGCACCCTCGGTATCGTAAATGACCGAGGCCGCCTTCATCAGGTAGCCGTATGACGGCCCGGCATAGATAAAGGGCCCGACCGGGCCGGCCTGGAGCACCGACCATTTCAGAAGGAGCATGACTTCCAGGTAATCATGATGCCATTCCACGTTATAAAAACCGTCATCTATGTAAGCTTCATATTGAGTTCCGCGCCGGGCAAACATGAACTCCGGCTGGATGGCTATCGGCCCCAGCTTGAGGCTAAGGAATAAGCCCCCGGTCAGGCCATTCAGGTTTTTGAATCCAGCCACATCAATCGGCCTGGGTGAAACGGAAATGTTGACCAGATTCATTCCACCTTTGAAGCCGACCGATATCCTGCCGGCTTCAGCCGGCAGTCCGATTATAAGCAAGGATAAAAATATGGTCAGAACCAGGCTTCTTCTCAAGGTCACCCTCCCTATATTCTTTTAGCCTTATGATACCCCAAAGCCATTTCAGATACCACTCAATCTGTGGCCAAAATTAATTCACCGGCCGGTAGCCTTATCCCCTTAAAAAATAGAACCGGTGGCCAAAGCAGCCATCATTGTCACCTTAGCCAAAAACGCCCGGTTCTCGCCCCGGTCATTCGTCAAGCTTCGTAAGTCTTCTAACTCTAATCCCGCCGCCAATTTCAACCGGCTTCAGGGCCTGGCTCAGCTCATTTCCGCCGAGAAAAATATCACCTGTCTTACTTCCCGGGATTTTCAAAAAAACACCGGTCCCCGGAGTGGCCCGGCAGTTACTGATGATGGCCCTGGCGACCTGGTTCAGGACCAAAGCTGCATTGTTAAGGGCTCCCTCTCTTGCCTGACGGGCCCTGAGACCATCAACTTCCAGGTCCCTGACATTTTCCACGTAGACCGCATTCTGCCAGCGTTCGTAAACCGGCCCCTCCCAGGTTACCTCTACGTTTCTCAGGGTGAAATGGTCAGCCAGCTTT
>JANLGB010000013.1:17022-19157 GCA_024653405.1 Candidatus Saccharicenans sp. | reverse complement strand
CCTGGTGGGTGGGGATGACATGCTTAAAACAGAAAATATTTTTAACCGCCGCCTCCAGGTGGAAAAAGTTCCTGGCCCCGGCGTAGGATTCGTCTCCGATGAGCAGCCCGGACCACTGGTTATCACTCATGGCCGAGGTGCCGGAGTCGGTCAGCAGGTCGATAAAAACTTTTTCCGCCGGGATGTTGAAAACGTTATATCCGGCCTGTTTCAGGACATTCTCCCGCTCCCGGCGGTCGGTTAGCTTGATTCTCTCCACCGTCTTGATACGAAAGGGCTCCGTCGGTGCTTTTATTTTGTTCATATTATTACCTCTTCAGAAGATGAAAATATCATAATAGATTCTCGTTTATTTTGCACTCAGAAAGAAACCAGCTTCCGGAATGACCGGTATCTTTTTATCAGGTCCAGCTGGTCGGCCCGGAGCAACCCCTCAACTCCAAAATCTTCAATTACCAGGGAAGCCACCAGGTTGCCGTAGACCGCGGCCTTTCTCAATTCCCGCTGGTTGAAGCGGCCGGTGCTGTCCAGATAACCGAGGAAAGCCCCGGCAAAGGCATCGCCAGCTCCGGTCGGGTCCACCACCTGTTCGCAGGGATTGGCCACCACTCCGAAAACAAAATTCTGGCCAAACAGCATAGCCCCGTGTTCACCCTTTTTGACCACGATGATTTTCGGACCGGCCGCCCGCAGTTTCCGGCCGGCCCGGACCAGGTTCAGCTCCCGGGCAATCAGCCGACATTCTTCGTCGTTAACAAACAGGATGTCCACCCGGTGGATGGCCTGGAGCAGGGCTTCGGGCTTGTTTTCGATCCAGAACCTGATGGTGTCCATGGCCACCAGCCTGACCGCCGGCAACTGGTCGAGGATGAAATCGTGACTTTCGGGATCCAGATTTGACAGAAAGACTATTTCCGCCCGGCGGTAGTCCGGGGGCAGGACCGGTCTGAATTCCCGCAGTACATTAAGCTCGGTCTTGATGGTAGTTCTCTGGTTCGGGTCGTGGCCGTAACGGCCGTGCCAGTAAAAGGTCTTGCCCTTCTTGATTTTCAGTCCGGCCAGGTCCACTCCCCTGGCCCGGAGCTGTTGCAGAAACCGGCGGGGGAAATCCTGGCCAACCAAAGATACCAGGCCAGGCCTGGTGAAAAAACTGGCAGCCAGGGCAGCATAGGTGGCGGACCCCCCGATAATCCTATCCCGGCGGCCGGACGGAGTCTCTATGGTGTCAAAGGCCACTGAACCGATTATTATCAGGCTCACCGGCTTTCCTTATGACCTGGAATATTTTCCTATGAGCAGCGTTAGCTTTTTCTCGGTTTCTCTGTCCCTGGCTTCCGGGCTGGTGACGACAGCGTTTTCCAGGGCGTGGCGACAGGGACAATCGGCCTTGGCTATTCTCTGGATGGTGGCCACGGCCTGCTTGATAACCGCCCTGGCGTGCTCAATATTGTATTTCAAATTCTCCAGAACCAACTCGACACTGACCGATTCTTCCTCGCTCTTCCAGACATCATAATCGGTTACCAGGTTCATGGTAACGTAGCAGATTTCAGCTTCGCGGGCCAGCTTGGCCTCAGTGGCGGCGGTCATGCCGATGACGTCGGCCTGGAGCTGGCGGTAGATCATCGACTCGGCCCGGGTGGAGAAGGCCGGGCCTTCGATGCAGACATAGGTGCCACGGGGATGAACCGATAGATTGAGCCCGCGGGCTGTATCATAAACATGGCGGGACAGGACGGGACAGACGGGTTCGGCCAGACTGATATGGGCCACCACTCCCTGCCCGAAAAAAGTGTTCGCCCGGTGGGTGCGGTCAAAAAACTGGTCAGCCAGCACTATGTCCCGGGGCTTTATTTCTTCTTTGAGGGAGCCCACCGAATTGACCGAAATCAACCTTTCCACCCCCAGCATTTTAAAACCAAAAATGTTGGCCCGGTAATTGACCTCGGCTGGAAGCAAGCGGTGGCCCCGGCCATGGCGGCTCAGGAAAGCGACCGGCACTCCCTCCAGCTCCCCGATGAGGTAACTATCGGAGGGGCGACCGAAGGGAGTATCCAGCTCCAACGCTTCAATATTTTTCAGGCCTTCAATCTGGTACAGACCTGTGCCTCCCAGGATGCCGACTTTAACTGACG
>JANLGB010000013.1:16444-17012 GCA_024653405.1 Candidatus Saccharicenans sp. | reverse complement strand
CTGGCTTGCCCATTTTTCACCTCTTGAAGCTATTCATATATAATTTATTGGCTTTAATAGTCAAGCTTCCTGGCAAATCTTAGTAGGGGCCGCGGGGATGAATCAATAGATCGAGTCGACGGGCTGTAACATAAACATGGCGGGACAGGACCGGGCCGACGGGTGAAGCCAGACTGATATGACCCATCACTCCCGGCCTGAAAAAAGTGTTCGCCCGGTAGGTAATGTTAGGTCGATCCCGGGGTCTCAGGCCGACCCCAGCCAGGCTGAATCAGGAAAGCCCGGGACAGGAACCGGCCACAAGTCTTAAATAATTTAAGGCAGTCTTTTTCGGGATTTTGATTTTTCAGGCGGAAACAGCTATCCTTTTATTAAATTTAAGCCGGGCAGGTAAGCATGAAATTCGTGTATTTCGATTGTTCCTCGGGAGCCAGCGGCGACATGATACTGGCTTCTCTTCTTTCCCTCGGGGTGCCACTCGAAGATTTTCGTCAAGCCATCAATGGCTTGAAAATTAAGGTGGACCTCAAGGCCAGAAAGGCCAGCTCCTCTGGTTTTTCGGGCTTGC
>JANLGB010000013.1:1698-16434 GCA_024653405.1 Candidatus Saccharicenans sp. | reverse complement strand
GTCCCGGGGAATTCAGCCGGGAGAAACTTTTATGAGGTGGAAAGAATAATAAAAAAATCCAGGCTGGAAGCGGAAGTAAAAGACAAAGCTCTTAAAATATTTAAGCGCCTGTTCCAGGCTGAAAGCCGGGTTCACGGCCGCAATCTTCGGACCAATCACCTGCACGAGGCGGCAGCTGATGATGCCCTGGTTGATATAGTCGGAGCCTGCTGGCTGCTGCGGCGGCTCCAGGTTTCAGAAGTCTATTTCTCGCCGGTCAACCTGGGGAGCGGCTACGTGGAAACCAGCCATGGCCGGCTGCCGGTGCCACCGCCAGCTGTGGCTGAATTGATGGCCGGTTTTCCCGTCTACAGCAGCCAGGAGCAAACTGAACTGCTGACCCCGACCGGGGCCGCCATCCTGACCACCCTCGGCCGCTGCCTGAGTCCCTGGCCGGAACTGATTTATGAAAAAATCGGTTATGGTCTCGGCCACCGCCAATTAAAATATCATCCCAACCTGCTGCGGGCTTTTTACGGACGGCTGCAGGATTTTGAGTCGGCCCGAAAAATCCAGGTGATTGAAGCCACCATCGATGACGCCTCCCCCCAGCTCCTGGGTAACTTCCTCAACCGGGCTCTGGAGCTGGGAGCCCTGGAAGCTTACCTCACGCCGGTAGTGATGAAAAAGAGCCGGCTGGGGAGCAAATTGACCATCCTGGCTGAGATTGATAAAATAGACAGGCTGATCGAGGCCGTTTTCCGAGAAACCACCACCATCGGGCTGAGATATTATCCGGTTGAGAGACGGGTCCTGAGAAGAGAAATAAGAGAAGTCAGCCTGAAGGGCCAGAAAATCCGGGTCAAGGTCAGTTATTACGGCGGGGAGGTTCTCAACTTCCAGCCGGAATTCGATGATTGCCTGCGAGCAGCCGAAAAACTAAAGCTGCCCCTCAAACAGGTCATCACCGAAGCTAGCAGAAAATTTAAGCCTTGAGGACAAGATGAACAACAAGAACAGAAAAAATAAACAGGCCAGGAAAATGGACCTGAAAAAAATCGAACAGGGTGTCAAACTGGTGCTGGAAGGCATCGGTGAAGACCCGGAGCGCCCCGGTCTGAAGGGCACCCCGGGCCGGGTGGCCAGAATGATGGAGGATATCCTGGGCGGTACCCAGCTTGACCCGGTGGAGGACCTGGAAGTCTTCCAGGACGAAAGACATGACGAACTGGTGCTTATCCGGAACATTCCCCTCTATTCTTTCTGTGAACACCACCTGCTGCCCTTCGCCGGCGTTGCCCACGTGGCCTACATACCCAAAGAAGGGCGGATCATCGGCCTGAGTAAGATTGCCCGGCTGGTTGATACCCTGGCCCGGAGGCTGCAGGTTCAGGAACGGCTAACCAAGCAGGTGGCCGACATCCTGAATGCCACCCTGAACCCCCTGGGCGTCATGGTGGTCATAGAGGCCGAACACCTGTGCATGTCGATGCGCGGCGTCAAGAAGCCTAAGGCTATAACTGTGACCTCGGCCGTCCGGGGCTCGTTCCGCAACAACCCGGCTACCCGGACCGAAGCCATGATGCTCATCAAGGGAGGTATTCCAGGTGGAAGAGAAATCTAAGCCAACTTTTTATGTCACCACACCCATTTACTACGTCAACGATGTTCCCCACATCGGTCATGCCTATACCACCATCATCGCAGACGCCCTGGCCAGGTACCAGCGGCTGGCCGGGAAGAAAGTCTATTTCCTGACCGGAACCGACGAGCATGGTCAGAAAATCGAAAAAGCAGCCGCCGAGAAAGGCCTGAAACCAAAAGAACTGGCCGACCGGGTGGTAGTCAGATTCAAGGAACTCTGGCAGAAACTCAACATTTCCTATGATTATTTCATCCGGACCACTGAAGAGTTTCACGAACGCGGGGTGCAGAAGATTTTCCAGCAGCTTCTGGCCAAGGGTGATATTTACAAAGGCACCTACCAGGGCTGGTACTGCATCTCGGAAGAAAACTTCCTGCCAGAAGATGTGCCGCTCGAGCCCGAAGGCCACAAGATCTGCCCGGATTGTGGTCGGAAAGCCCTGTTGCTGGAGGAAGAAAGTTACTTTTTCCGGCTATCGGCCTACCAGCAACCGCTGCTGGAATTCTTTGCGGCTCATCCCCGGTTTGTCCGGCCCCAGAGCCGGATGAACGAAGTGGTCAGCTTTGTCCGGCAGGGACTTAAGGACCTGAGCATCACCAGGACCACCGTCCGCTGGGGCATCCCGGTGCCCGGCGACCCCAAGCACACCATCTATGTCTGGTTCGATGCCCTGCATAATTACGTTACCGGGGCCGGTTATGACTGGAACCCGGAATTGTTCCAGACTTTCTGGCCAGCCGATGTCCACCTGATTGGCAAGGACATACTGCGCTTTCACGCCATCTTCTGGCCGGCGTTCTTGATGGCAGCCGGCTTCCCCCCACCCTGGACAGTCTTCGGTCACGGCTGGTGGTTGAAGGACGAAACCAAGATGTCCAAGTCCCGGGGTAATGTCCTCGACCCCTACCTGATTCTGGAGAAGGTGGGGGCAGACGCTCTGCGTTATTTTTTGCTGAGAGAAGTGCCCATCGGTTTGGACGGGAGCTTTTCTCACGAAGGCTTTGTCCAGAGAGTCAATTCCGACCTGGCCAACGACCTGGGCAACCTGGTCCAGAGAACCCTGACCATGGCCTGCAATTACTTCGGGGGTGAAGTGCCCCGGCCCGGGGAAGAAACTGGTCCTGACCGGGAGCTGGAAAAGAGCTTCAGCGAAACCAGAGACCGGGTTTTCTCGCTCTATGATGACTACGCTCTTAATCGGGCCCTGGAAGAGATCTGGGTTTTTCTCAATGTTACCAATAAATACCTGGCCGACAACGAGCCCTGGAAGCTGGCCAAAAAACCCGAATCGCGGGAGCGACTGGCCAGGATAATCTACCAGGCGCTCTGTGCCGTCAGGGGAAGCAGCTACCTCCTCTACCCGGTCATGCCGGAGACGGCCGAAAAAATCTGGGCTCTACTGGGCGAGAGCCGCCAGCCGGGAGAGGTTTTGAAATCTTCCCTGGATTTTTACGGACTGGTTCCTGGAGCCCGGCTCCGCCAACCCCAGGCCCTTTTTCCCAGAATCGACCTGGTGGAATTCATTGGTGAAATGGAAAAGCCCCAGGCCCGGGCTGAAACTGCTCCCAAAACGGAGGGAAAGATGGAATACATCAGTTACGAAGAATTCAAGAAAATGGACCTGCGGGTGGCCAAGGTCCTGGCCGCCGAGCGGGTCCCCGGCACCAGCAAACTGCTGAAATTGCAGATTGACCTCGGCAGCGAGCAGAGGCAGATCATCGCTGGCGTGGCCGAGACTTACTCACCGGAAGAACTGGTGGGCAAAGAGTTCATCGTCATCGCCAACCTACAACCAGCCGTCATCCGCGGGGTTGAATCCCAGGGGATGCTGCTGGCAGCGGAGGTAGACGGAAAGGCGATCATTCCTTTCTTCGACCTGGAGCTACCACCCGGGACTAAAGTTAAATAAGCTACCAGCCGGCCTATCTCTCATAAACATAGGCCCAGACCTCAGCCGCCGGGATTTTCCCTTCCCGCAAGCAGACAGGTTCGGGGGCAGTCAGGTCGATGATGGTTGAGGGCCGGCCGCCGGGAGTCGGCCCGCCATCTATAAAAAGATCAACCCGGTCGCGAAATATCTCATAGACTTCCTGAAAAGAAGCCAGGGGCGGCTGTCCGCTGAGGTTGGCACTAGTGGAAATCAGCAAGGACCCGCTTTTCTGGATTAAATCCCTGAGCCACGCGAGCGGCGGTATGCGGACAGCAATGGTCCGGCCGGGCCCGTATAAAATTTCCGGCAGGCTGTTTTCCCGGGCCCTGAGTACCAGGGTGAGCGGCCCCGGCCAGAAACGTTCGGCCAGCCGGTAAAAGAGGTCCGAGGGCTTTTCTGCATAGTCCAGGACCATTTCCAGTTTCGAAGCCACAAAGGGTAAGGGCTTTCCCGTTTCCCGGCCTTTCAGGTCAAATATTTTCTCAGCTGCTGAGCCGAGGGCGGCCAGTCCACCCAGGCCATAGAATGTTTCTGTGGGGTAAACCAGGATGGCCCCTTGCCCCAGTCGCTCGGAGATAAAATCCAGCTGGTCCGGTTTTAAGCCCCAAGCTGGAAGCGGCAGCACCAGTGACGGCAAGAATTCCTCCTTTTTCCAGCCAGAGAATAGCCCAAATCAGACCGGGTTTCAAGGCAAAAACAGGACAATTGTCTTAAAAATAAAACAGTTCAGGCCGGGCCGAAGAAGATTTCAAGGTATCCGGTCTGGCACGCAATTTGCTATAATGGTGGGGTGAGGAGGTTAAGATGAAAAAAATACTTATAACCCTGGCCCTGGTCCTGCTGATATTGCCTCTGGCAGCTTCGGCCAATATTTTCACCATCCGTTATGGCTACTTTGTTCCCAGGATGAGCGGAGGGGCTGACAGCCTGTGGAATATTGAGTTTGAAAATATGAGCTTCAAGAAATCTGCTTATCAGGGAGGGATGCTGGGACTGGCCTACGAATATTTCGTGAACCGGAATCTTAGCCTGGTGCTATCGGTCGACTTTTACAACCGCCAGAAGGCGGGCTGGTATCTGGACTATACCCAGTATAATGTTGACGATATGTATTTTGCCTTTCCTGATACCTGGGGACAAGCCATCATCCATAACTTTGAAGTTTCCCAGGCACCGATTTCCCTGTCTGTCAAGATTACTCCGCTCGGACGCCGAGTCAGGTTTGTCCCCTATTTCGGCGGAGGTGTCGGGCTGCACCTCTGGACGGTAAGACTGCGGGGTGAGATCGTAGATTTTTCCGACCCCTGGATTTACAGCGACCCGGGAGGAGACATTACCGTTTACCCGGTTTACTATGCCTTGCTGGAAGAACAAAACAGAATATCAGTCGGCTATAATGCTTTTGCCGGAGTCATGGTCCCGGTCGGCAGCCGCACCACCCTGGACCTGGGCTTTCGTTATAATTTCTTAAAGGCCAAATTCCGGGATTCTTTTGAAGGCTTTGAAGATTTTGACTTCAACGGTTACTCGCTGGTGCTCGGACTTAATTTCTGGTTCTGATCCATCTCAGCTCTTCACCATAAAGGGCCGGGTTCTCTGCAAAGGGCCCGGTCTTTCTTGTTTTTCCTTTTTTTATACTTATTAACGGGGCGAAATTTCCTATCCGGCCAGGGTTAACTTTCGAGATTCATTTTAGCCGGTATTTGGTCCCGGCCATTCCTTCTCCCCCGATTATGAAGAACAGACTCCAGATTTATCCGGAGAGTATTCCAGTATTTTCTTCAAGTAGTAATCGGCTTCTGCCCTCTGTCCTCTTTTCAGGAAGCCATTGATCAGGACCTGGCACTTTTTTATGATTTCGGCTTTGATCAGATCTCGGTCTGCGGGTGTTTCCGCCAGCCGCAGCGCCTTTTCCAGGGCCTGGACCCGCCATCTATCCATTCCCCAGTATTGCCGCGAAAGCTGATCGGAATGGCCGCCCCGCTTGATGATCAGCGGCCGGGACAGAAAATGGTAGAAGTGGCGGAGGGCAATTCTTATCCCCAGGTCATAATCTTCGCAGACCGGAAGACTTTCATCAAAGTCGCCCAGTTCCTCGAAAAGCTGCCGCCGGAACAGGGCGGAGGACAAGCTTAAGAGGCAGAGTGGTAACACCCTGTCCAGTACCCAGCCGGAATATTTCTGATGTTTGTTCTTCTGGTTGACCCGGCGGCCGTTCCTAACCCAGATTTCCTCGGTCAGGCAAAAGCGGGCGGCGGGAAAGGCTTGGAGGTAGCTGAGCTGGGTCTGGGTCTTATCTTTGAGCCAGAGGTCATCCGAATCAAGGAAGGCAATAAATTCTCCCCGAGCTGTTTTCAAGCCCAGGTTGCGGGCCCGGCTGACACCCTGGTGCTTAGACCGGATATACTTGATTCGGTCGTCCTGGCCGAGGTAACGGCCTACCAGCTCAGATGTCCCGTCTGTGGAGCCATCGTCCACGACGAGGAGTTCCCAGCGGTCGGGGTTCTTCTGAAAATAGGTCTGGCCCAGAACAGAGTCTAAGGCCTCTTTAAGGAAATGGGCTCGGTTGTAAGTTACAATAATGGCTGAGACCATGGCCCGCGAAACTCAGCGCCGGAATTCTTTGCCGACCGAAGCCGTGGCTTCCAGGGGAAAAACCAGCCAGCCCCAGGCCGAATCAGCTTCCACCTTGAGCTTCAGGGTAAAAGTGACCTGGGCTTTTTCCAGGGCTTCCCGTAATTCTCTACCCTGCTCAAAAAAATCCAGCATCAGCGGCAGGCTGTAGCTTCGGCTCTGAGCGGCGGCCAGGGTTTGGTCACCGGCCAGCTGACCACGGTGGATAACCCGGTCTTCCAGCCACAACTCCAGGCTGATTTTTTGGATCAGGAGGTCATAATCATTCTGGTTACCCAGGCTGAAACGGAAGTCAAAATCTGCCCCTCCCAGGGTCAGGTCTCGCACCAGGGGCGGCAGGAACTTAATTTCTGGCAACCTGAAAACCGGAAAATCGGACTGGAAATTGAAGGACACCCGTTCGGTCTTCTTTTTTTCGTCCTGGGAAACTAATTCTCCGCTCATCCGGCAGCTGGCCTGCCGCCGTGAGCCCGAAAGATAGGGCTCCAGATACTGGTAATTGATCCTGACCGGGAAATTGACCACTACCTGACGGCCGGCCGGCAGCCCTATTGGCTGGTCCAGAGAAACCGGCTGGCGGAAATATTCCCTGTCATTTATCAGAACCTGGTACTGATAGGATACTAACCAGTAATTCCTGGAAGAAGTATTTTCGAGCAGGACATAAAAAGATAGGGTCAGGCCCGAGCCCGAAAGCTCACTAATTTTGGTTTCTTTCAGGCTGAGCTCGATGTTTTTCCGGGCAGCAATCGCCGACTTCGTCTCAGCTGGGCCCAGAATCAGGCCCAACCAGAGGGCGCTCAGTATCAATAATATCTGCCTGTTTTTTTTCATCTCAGGATAAATCAATCAGGTTCTGATTGCTGGTAGATTAAAATACCTGAAAAGCCGGCAGAAAACAAGGAGCTTAAAATAATTCTGGATATTTGGTCAACCCGGTTATAAACTAATTAGGAAAATTTCAACCTAAAGGAGGTCGGTTAATGACACCCGCTAGATATAAAACCACCATATTATTATTAATATGCCTTTTATTGCTTCTTTTTATTCCGGTCTATGTTGCTTCCGGTGAAACCACGGGCGGAACCCGCCCCTGGAGCGTGGCTGACGTTATCAACCTGGAAAGAGCTTCCGCTTTCCAGATTTCTCCTGACGGCAGCCGGGTGGTCTGGGTTAAAAATGTCCCGGACCAGGAAAAAGACGGCCGGATTTCTCATCTTTTCCTGAGCTATCTGGACGGCGAAGGTCAGACCGTGCAGCTAACCAGGGGCAATTCATCTGAAAGCCGCCCCCGCTGGGCCCCGGATGGCCAGCGGATTGCTTTTCTCAGCAGCCGGTCCGAGCCGTCGGCTTCAGCCAAGGAAGAAGAGGGTAAGGGACAACAGCTGTGGCTGCTGGACCTCCGGGGTGGCGAGCCCTGGAAAGTTACCAACCTCGAATTCGGGGTCATAAATTACGACTGGATTGACAACGATCATTTCCTGGTCCTGGCCAGGGAACCCAGGACCCTGAAGGAAATCAAAGAAAAAGAAAAGAAAGACGATTCCATTATCTTTGAGGACCAGGAGCACCTGATTCCCCAGAGGCTGTTTATCTATTGCCTGAAAGAAAAAACCTGGCACCGCCTGACCGAGAACAATGACCAGATCACCAACTTCGAGCTTTCTCCCGATAAGAAAATCGTGGTTACCCGGAACAACCAGAGCTTGAGCTACGAGGTTGATAAAAGGGTCAAGCCAAAATTTTTCCTGGTTAAACTGGAAGACAGGTCCAGCCGGGAAATTTTCCCCGACCCCTTTTTCAAACCGACTGGCCTCTACTGGGAGCCCGGAAGCCAGGGCTTTTATTTTACGGTTATGAGGACCGTCGATCCTGTTAATGAAACTTCTGGAGCTGAATTTCTCTACTATTACGACCTCAAGAGTGGACAGCACCGGGAAGTCGACCTCGACTGGCCCCAGGGGTTGATAGGTATGGGTCTGGCCGTACGGGAGGACGGTTTCCTGGCCTTCCTGGCCAACGGGGCTGTGCCCAAATGGCGGAGGTATTACCGTCAGGGTGACAGCTTTACCCACCAGGAACTGGAGGGAAATCACTATCCCCATGTTTTCAGCCTGGAACTCCAGGAGAAAGGCAACCGTCTGGTTTACAGCCATACTACCGCTTCTAAGCCCGAGCAGTGGTTCTACGGCCGGCTGGAGGGTAATAAAATCATCACCGAAAAACAACTGACTGAGCTCAACGGTCACCTGAAAGACAAAAAAATGGCCAGAACTGAAGTCATCAGGTGGAAAGGCGCCCTGGATGATGAAATCGAAGGGATACTATATTATCCCCATGATTACCAGCCGGGCAAAAGATACCCTCTGTTCCTCAACATCCACGGGGGTCCGATGGGCATTGACCTGGACTCTTTCGAGGCTTCCTATGCCTATTACCCCCACCTGTTGACTCAGAAAAGTTGTTTCATCCTGATGCCTAATTATCACGGCTCGATGGGTTATGGCCAGGAGTTTGCCGAATCCATCAGGGGTCACTATTACGATTATCCGATTGAAGACATGCTCAAGGGCGTTGACCACCTGGTGGCCAGGGGCCTGGTGGACCCGGACCAGCTGGGCACCATGGGCTGGTCTAACGGCGGAATACTCAGCATCGCCCTGGCCGTCTGGACCGATAAATTCAAAGTAGCAGGGATTGGTGCCGCCGATGTCAACTGGATCAGCGACTACGGTACCTGCGCTTTCGGGGTGAGTTTTGATAACTATTATTTGCTGGGACCGCCCTGGGAGAGACCGGATTATTATATTCAGATGTCTCCGCTCTTTCACTTCAAAGACATGAAGGTCCCCACCATCATCTTCCACGGTTCAGAAGATACCAGCGTGCCCTTCAGCCAGGGAATGGAACACTATCGGGCCCTCAAAGAAATCGGCCAGGCCCCGGTCAGATTCGTTATTTTCCCCGGTGAACCTCATGGCCTGCGCAAGCTCAGTCATCAACGGCGGAAGATGGAAGAAGAACTGGCTTGGTTTGACCGGTATTTCTTCAAGGCCTTTCCGACAGAAAATGAAGCCCTGAAAGAAGGTTCTCCCCTCGACCTGACTCTCAAGGCCCAGAAATTCAGCCGCAGCGGGCGGCTTTACGGCCGGCTGGTTAAAGGCAAGCTGGTTCCGGAAACGGTGACCTGGGAAGACCTGGAAGTGGGCCGGTTTGAAGTCACCAGAGCCCAGTGGAAGGCTTTTGACGGCAGCTACCAAGTTGAGCCCGGAACGGAAAACTACCCGGCCTCCGGAATCACTTTTGAGCGGGCCCAGGAATACCTGAAATGGTTAAGCCGATTGACAGGTGAAACTTACCGGCTGCCGACCGAGGTGGAAGCCAGGAAACTTCTGGCGGCGGCCGGGGCTGAAGATAATACCCTTGATTACTGGGCCGGTTACGCGGTGAATTTCGATGATGCCAAGAGACTCGCCGCGGCCATAGCCAGGCTAAAAGGCCAGCCCCCCCTGCTGCTGCCGGTGGACCGCTTTGCTCCGGCCACCGCTAGCCTGATTTATGGCCTGGGCGGCAGCGTGGCTGAATGGGCGGTTGACAGTAACGGCCAGGGCAAGGTGCTGGGGCTGAGCGCCGTCCACCGCTCGAAGGCTAAGGAGGCCTACGCAGCGCCGCCGGCCGAGTATACCGGGCTGCGGGTCTTCAAACAGGCAAAAAAATAAGTAAAATAGCTGTGATGAAAAGACTTCAGGTCGATTTCCGGCATCGCCGCCTGTTGGTTGAGCTTTTTGGGCCCGACATCTATGCCGTGGGCGGTTTTGTCCGGGACCGGCTCCGGGGTGTGCCCACTGAAGAAGTTGACCTATTGGTCCAGGGCCATCCCCTGGACGAAATCATCCGGAAACTCCAGCCGCGGGGCAAGGTTGACCTGGTGGGCAAGAGCTTCGGGGTTATCAAGTTCACCATAGATGGGCATACTTACGACCTGGCCCTGCCCCGCTCGGACCAGCCCAGCCCGGCCCCGGAGCATCGGCAACGCGGGCATAAGGATTTCATCATCAAGGCTGACCCCTATCTGCCGCTGGAAAAGGACCTGGAAAGAAGGGATTTTCGCTGCAACAGCCTGGCCATAAGGCTGTCAGATGGTACCCTGATCGATCCCTTCGGTGGAGTTGAAGACATCAAAAAAAGAATAATCCGGATAACCAACCCCCGGTCTTTTCCCGACGACCCACTGCGGGTGCTGCGGGCGGCCCGGTTCGCCTCGGTCCTGGAATTCTCCATAGACCCGGAAATATATCTCCTGGCCAAAGAAATCGACCTCAAGGGACTGAGTGTCGAAAGAGTCAACGAAGAACTTTTCAAGATTCTACTCCTGTCGCGCCGGCCTTCCCGGGGACTGCAAGAAATGCACCGGCTGAACGTCCTGCGGCAGCTTTTTCCCGAGCTTTACCGTCTGACGCTATCCATCCAGGATTCCATTTTTCACCCGGAGAAGGACGAGCTCGGTCACCACACCGTCTGGGCCCATACCCTGCTTTCGGTCGACCAGGCCCGGGTTATTGCTGACCTGACCGGGCTGGAAGTCACCAGAAGACTGGCCCTGCTGCTGGCGGCCCTGCTGCATGATACGGGCAAACCGGCCACCGCCACCTGGGAATACAAAAAAAACCGTCTGGTCATCACCAACAACGGCCACGACCTGCTATCGGAAAAAATTGCCAAAAAAGTCTTTAACCGCCAGAAAATATTCTCCTGGAATGGTTACAACCTGCGGGCAGTAGTGCCCATGTTGATCAGGCATCACCACCGGGCCTCGGAACTCTGGCTCAACCGAGAACTGGTTACCAAGAAAGCTTTCAACCGCCTGGCCGCTGAGGTCAAGGGAGAAATCGAACTGCTGATTTATCTTGATGCCGCCGACCGGGCTGGCCGCCGCACCAGGCTACTGACCCGGCTCGACCGCCAGGCCCTGTGGCTGCTGAAAAAATTCGAAGAACTGAAAATAAACCGGGAAACCATCAAGCCCCTGATCATGGGCCGGGACCTGATCAAACTAGGAGTGGAACCCGGTCCCGGGATGGGCCGGATCCTGAAGAAACTTTACAGCCTGCAACTGGACAATCGTTTTGAAACCAGGGCCCAGGGACTAAAGCTGGCCAGGAAATTGCTGCAGGAGAAAAAAATATGACCGTGGTGGTTACGGGCGGGGCCGGCTACATCGGCTCGCATACAGTCAAAGAACTGCTGCAGAGAAATTACCGGGTGGTCATAGTGGACAACCTCAGCACCGGTCACCGGGAGTTGGTTCCGGGCGGTGAGCTGGTCCAGGCTGACCTCAGGTCCCAAGAAGACCTGAAGAAAGTTTTCCAGGCTTACCCGGTGGAAGCAGTCCTGCATTTCGCCGCTCTGATTCAGGTGGGCGAATCCTACGCCGACCCCCAGAAATATTACCTGCATAATCTCTTCTCCAGCCTGAACCTGCTGCGGGGTTAAATACTTCATCTTTTCTTCCAGTGCCGCCGTTTACGGCCAGCCCTTGACCACGCCCATCCAGGAGGACCACCCCCTGTCGCCCATCAACCCCTACGGAGCCAGCAAGCTCATGGTTGAAAGGATGCTGCCCGACTATGACCGGGCCTATGGCCTTAAATACGTCTCCCTGAGATATTTCAATGCAGCCGGGGCTGACCCCGACGGGCAACTGGGAGAATGGCATCAACCCGAAACCCACCTGATACCCAATATCCTGCTCCACCTCCTGGGCCGAAACCCTGGCTTTCAGGTCTTTGGCCAAGATTTCCCCACTCTTGACGGCACGGCCATCAGGGATTATATCCACGTGACTGACCTGGCCCGGGCCCACCTGCTGGCCCTGGAAAAACTGCGGGCGGAAAATCAGAGTCAGGCTATCAACCTTGGCTCCTCGCGTGGTTATTCTGTACTGGAAGTTATCCGCACCGCGGAAAAGGTAACCGGTAAAAAGGTTAGTCTGAAGTTCGGACCTCGCCGGCGGGGCGACGTTCCGGTGCTCCTGGCCTCCAGTCAGAAGGCTGAATCCTGGCTGGGCTGGCAGCGGCAGTTTTCCGACCTGGAGTTCATCATCGAAACTGCCTGGAACTGGCACCGGAAAAGCTGAGCTTGCGGCCAGAAGCGCCAGATGAATGGTTGATTAATAAAAAGGATGATGTTATAAACATAGGATTGGAGTCATTACATGCGTTATCGTTTTCCTCTCATACTAATTCTGCTGGCAGCCGCTCTGGTGCTGAACTTTTCCTGCGCCTCGGCGCCAAAGAAGACGACTGGGCCAGGTGCTGCCGACCGGATTAAGATTGAAGAAAAAACCCCTCCGCCGGAAGAAACTCCCCCAGAAACGGCCACCGCTCTAAACCAGGTCAACTCCCGGAATGAGGAAGATAAAAGCGGCCTACCTGAAACCCTGGAAGGACCGTCTCAGACCGAGGAAGTTTATGCCCTGATACAGGAAGCCCAGGCTGCCCTGGAAGTTGGCGAACTGGACCGGGCCCTGACCCTGCTGGACCAGGCTTATTCGGTTCTGTTGAGAATAGAAGCTCCACCCGATTCGGACCTCTATCAGGTAAAAAATGACTTGAGAATAATGCTGGTACAGAAAATTCAGCAGGTTTACGCTTTCCGCCTGCTTCCTCCGATCAGCAATCACAAGACGATACCCCTGGTGGAGAATAAGTGGGTTCAGGCCGAGATCAAATCCTTCCAGACAGTCGAACGAAGGTTTTTCGAGGAAGCTTACCGCCGGTCCGGGCAATACTGGCCGATGATTGTTGAAGAACTCAAGAAGGCCGGGCTACCGGAAGAGTTAAGCTGGCTGCCTCTTATTGAAAGCGGTTTCAAGCCCCGGGCTCTATCCCGGTCCAGGGCTCTTGGCTTGTGGCAGTTCATTGCTTCTACCGGTTATCGCTATGGCCTGAAAAGAGATAAGTTTATAGACGAACGCATGGACCCGGTCAAAGCCACCAGGGCTGCCATCAAATATCTCCAGGAATTGCATGATTTCTTTGGCGACTGGACCACAGCTATCGCCGCCTACAATTGCGGCGAAATAAGAGTCCAGAACGTCATCCGGGCCCAGAAAATTGATTATCTTGACAACTTCTGGGACCTGTTTGCCAACCTTCCCTACGAAACTGCCCGCTACGTTCCACGCTTCATCGCCACCCTGATGATTATCGACAACCCCGAAAAATATGGCTTCAGCCTGCCTGAGCCCGAGCCGGCCCTCGACTACGAGACCGTTACCCTGCAGAAACCTGTTAAGCTTTCGGTTCTGGCCTCTAAACTCGGTCTCGGCCAGGACCAACTGGTACAGCTGAATCCTGAGCTGCGGCACGACTCAACACCCGATTATCAGTACCAACTCCGGGTGCCTGCCGGCTGGGCTGAGCCCACTCTGGCCGGCTTGAATGAACTGCCCAACTGGATGCCGCCGGAAGCGGTTTTCGGCTGGCATACCGTCAGGAAAGGTGAAACACTGGGGCTGATTGCCAGGCGCTACCGGACGACTATCCAGGCTATAGTCAGGCTTAACAATCTCAAAATTTCCCGGCTGATCTACCCCGGACAGAGGCTTAAGATTCCGGGCCGAGCCCAGGGTCTGACGCCGGCCGAGGATGATGGTGGCCCGGTAACGGTGGCTTCGGGCCAGGTTTCAACTCCGGACCAGGCCATTGTCTACGTGGTTAAGGCCGGCGATACTCTTTACCAGATTTCCAGAAATTTCGGGGTCAGCGTTGACCGGATAAAAAGGGACAATAAGCTGAGTGACGACAACCTGGTCCCTGGTCAAAAATTAATCATTAAAAACAATTAAAATAATCTTCAAAGGAAGAGAACGGGAGGGGCACAAGATGAAGGCAAAAAACCATCGGCTTCCGGTCTGGCTGCTGGGAATCTCCCTGCTGCTGGCAGGATTCCAGCTTCCGCTCGGGGCCGACAACAAGGTTAACCAGCTGGAAACCAGGTTGATCGGACAGCTGGCCTCTATCAAGGATTCCCTGGACGGCATCCTGGGCCTGGCCATCAAAGACCTGGTCACCGGCAAGACCATCTTTATCAAGGAAAATGAAGTCTTCCCCCAGGCCAGCTCCATAAAAATCGCCATCTTAACGGAAGTCCTGAAACAGGCAGAAGAAAACCGCCTGCGGCTGGATGATTTTATCGAACTCAAGCCCGAAAGCAAGGTCGGAGGCGGGCCCATCCTGAACTACCTGGGAAAGCCCTCGCTCCGGCTGTCGGTCCACGACCTCTGTGTTCTGATGATCGTCCTGTCCGACAATACCGCCACCAATCTACTCATTGACCTGGTCGGCCTGGAAGCGGTCAACCGGCGCTTACAAACTTTGGGACTCAACCAGACCAGACTCAGGAGAAAAATGATGGACCTCAAAGCGGCCGAGGAGGGGCGGGAGAACATTTCGACACCCAGAGAAATGCTGACCCTGCTGGAGAAAATCTGGCAGGGAAAAGTCCTGGCCGCCGAACAGCGCCAGCTGTTCTTCGACTTTCTATC
>JANLGB010000013.1:0-1688 GCA_024653405.1 Candidatus Saccharicenans sp. | reverse complement strand
CGTGGCCGATAAGCCGGGAGAACTGGAGGCGGTGCGCTGCGATTCTGGCCTGGTTTTCCTGAAAAAGCAGCCGTATATCATCTGTGTGATGACCACCTACCTCTCGCCCCGGGAAGACGGTAATGCAGTCATCAGGAAAATAGGCCGTCTGGTCTACGACCATTTCGACCGCCTGGAAAGGTCCAGCGAATACGGCCGGATAATTTCCGAAAGGTGAGGAAGCCGGTTACCCCATTACCATTCGGGGATAACCGGCTCGACCCCCAGCCCGGGCTTATCAGAGAGCAGCCAGCGGTCCCCATCCAGGGTTAGGCCGCGGAAGGGGTCATTGTTGATCAGAAGGTTCCCGTCCAGGTCGGCATAATCGACCAGAGGCGTCAGGCAGGCGGCCGCGGCAATGGCCAGGGAGCTCTCAATCATGCAGCCGATCATCACCTTCAGGTTAAAAGCCCGGGCCACCGCGACCAGCCTCAGAGCTTCCTGCAGGCCACCGCATTTCATTAACTTGATATTGATGCCGTGAAAGGCCGAAGCTAAAGCTGGTACATTCTGGATTTTGTGAACGCTTTCGTCAGCGATGATGGGAATTTTTACCCGTTCTTTCAGCCAGCGATGGTCTTCCAGCCTATCGGCTGGCATCGGCTGTTCCACGAACTCCACTCCCCTGTCGGCCATCCAGTTGATCATTTCCAGGGCCTGCTGGCGGTCCTTCCAGCCCTCGTTGGCATCGACGATGAGTGGCCGGTCGGTCACAGCCCTAATCCCCTCGATATGTTTCTTATCATCGGCCACCCCCACCTTAATTTTAAGCCTCCTGAAAGCAGGGGCGGCTTGAGCCGTTTTCTGCATAACTTCCACCTCGTCTATACCAATGGAAAAAGTGGTGGGCAGGGTTTTATTACGGTCCAGGCCGAAGAATTTATAAAGAGGCACATTTAAGCTCTTGCTGACCCAGTCCAGGATGGCCATATCCAGGGCCGCCTTGGCCGCGTTCTGTCCGGGGCTCAGAGCTTCCAGTTCCCGCCAGCGATCCTGATACTGCCAGAGGTCTTTTTCCAGCACCGGCCTGGCCTGGTGGATGAATTCCTGGTTGCTCTCAGCGCTTTCCTGATACCGGGGTATGGGAGCCGCTTCGCCGTAACCCACCAGGCCATCCTTTTCCAGTCTGACCAGGACATTTCTCCTGGCGTTCCAGATGCCACGCGATAGGGTCCAGGCCTGGCGGAGTTGCAATTCATAGATGGTGGTGCTGACTTTCAGGGGACCGGCTTTCAACTGGTATTCTTTCTCTTTTTTTATGCCCTTCTGACAGCCGCTCCAGCAAGAAGAAGCCAGCAGAAGACCACTGGTTTTCAAGAAGTCTTTCCGTTTCATTTTGCCCTCCTGAGTTTTCCTATTTTAAATCAAAACCAGCAGGGCGACAAAATGTTTTTTTCGAGAATCAAATAATAATATAATAGGATGGGAGGAGGCTGGATGAGATGAGAAAAATTGTTATCATGGCGGCTTTATTCATTATGATAATTCCGACCATTTCCTGTGAGAAGGCAGAGGAAACCTCTACGGCCGGGGTGATCGTCACTCCGGTTGAGAACATGTATTCGCGGGCTGATGACCAGGCTGATGTGGTCAGCCAGGCCCTGCTCGGCACCACGGTAAAAATTCTCAAGAGCGAAAAAAAGGCTGGA
>JANLGB010000139.1:5422-6009 GCA_024653405.1 Candidatus Saccharicenans sp. | reverse complement strand
GGCTTGGTCCGGGCGTAGGCCCGGGCCGCCGACATGAAGCGCCTGGGGTTGGAGATGGATTCTATGTACATCAGGATCGACCGGGTGTTTTCGTCCTCGCCGAAGTAATCAATGAGGTCGCCAAAATCTATGTCCAGGGCATTGCCGATGGAGACAAAGTAGGAAAAACCGATTTTCTCTTCCAGCGACCAGTCAAGGATAGAAGTGCAGAGGGCTCCCGACTGGGAGATAAAAGCAATGTGCCCGTTAAGCGGCATGTCGGCCGCAAAGCTGGCGTTGAGGTTAAGCCCGGGCGAGATGACTCCCAGGCAGTTGGGTCCCAGGATGCGCATTCCCGGGAATTTTTTCTTTTCGGCCAGGATCTGTTCTTCCAGGGCCCGGCCCTCGGGCCCGGTTTCCCGGAAGCCGGCCGAGATGATGATTATGCCCATGATTCCGGCCTGGCCGCATTCGGCCACGATTTTTGGCACCTGAGGGGAGGGAGTGCAGATTACCGCCAGGTCCGGGGTGCGGGGCAGGCTGGCCACGCCGGTAAAACAGGGAATGCCCATGACCGCTTCCACCGCGGGGTTCACCGGGTAGACCAC
>JANLGB010000139.1:0-5412 GCA_024653405.1 Candidatus Saccharicenans sp. | reverse complement strand
AACGCCGACCAGGGCGATTCGCTGCGGTTTGAATATCTTATCCAGGGTTTCCAGTTCTTCCATTTCAAGGCTCCAGCACTTATCGCTTTATTGTCTGCCGGAAAGTTGCCTTGCGGGCTGCCGGCAGCTGAAAGCCGGAAAAGGCAATCACGATTTTAATTTAAATCCGGTGGAAATTGTAGTGCCCGGCGCACCATAGCCATAAATCAGCTCGTAGCTGGTGTTAAACAGATTCTGGATATGGAGGAAAAGCACCAGCGTCTGTTTGAAATCATAGCTAAGGAAGAGATTGGCGAGGAATGCGGCCGGTAGTTTCACCGTTTGCGGGGGATAGGCAGAGTAGTCCAGGTCAAACCTTGAACCGATATGGCTAAGTTCGGCCGTAAGGCCGAGCGATTTGCGGGTCAGGTTCAGGCGGAGGTGAAAGCTATTCTCAGGCCTACGCAGGAGCGGACTACCAGTGTCCAGGTCCCGGGACCTGAGGTGAGTCCAGCCGGCGCTGAGGTTTCCATTCTTAAATAACATGGCTTCAAGTGTGGCTTCCAGACCACGACTTATAGCCCGGCCGAGGTTCTGGTAGCCCGAGCCAAAATAGAACTGGATCAGGTTACGGTAGCGGGTTTCAAAATAGGTGAGGGAGAGGGCCAGGCTGTGGCTGAATTCCTTCTCTATCCCGGCATCCCACCCCAGGTTTCTTTCCGGCTCCAGGTTGGGGTTGCCGAGCGGTCCATAATAATCTGCCGGGGCGAAAAGCTGGTAGAGCGAAGGCGCCTTGAAGCCAGTGCCGAGCGTGCTTTTTAGCCTGGCCCCGATTTCAGGCAGGTCCAGGCAGGTGGCCACCCTGAAGGTCAGAGACCCACCGAAGCGCCGATGATGGTCAGAGCGAAGGCCCGCGGTCAGCCACAGCCGCTTCCAGAGTTTCCATTGGTCCTGGAGATAAAGGCCAAACAGGGAGGCGGCTTTTTGTGGAAAGCTACTTGCGTAGTCTCCCCACGGGCTGAAATAAAGATAAGAAGAACTACCCTGTTCCTGGCGGAAATCGGCTCCGAGAACGAGGGTGTGGTTTGGGGCCAGGAAGAAATTATTCTGCCAGTCAATCTTGAAGAGCTGGCTCCGGTACAGGGCCGCTTCACCTTCTTCTGGGTGAGAATCGTCGGCCGGGTTGTCGTTTTCGCGACGCCAGACTTCCAGGCCTAAGACCAGTTTTTGCTGCCAGCGATGGTTGAGGAGAAAGCCGTCAAGCTCCAGGCGGTTAAAGAGGAAGCGGGATTTCTGGAGAGAATTGGGATCGTCTCCATAAGGCCCGCCGAAGCTGTCGAGCTCGGCCCGGCTGAGCAGGCCGCGGGTCTGCCAGTTGAGGCTAAAGTCTGGTGAGATACGGTAGCTGAATTTGAGGGCCAGGCTCTGCTGGCTGTAGCCATCAGCCTCGCTGTTTCCCGGATAGCGGCTGCCGGCCTGGGAAATGCCCTCCGTGGTTAAGGTGTTAAATTCAGCCTGCAGGCAGAAGTCTTGCCAGACCCGGGCCACCTTGAAATTTCCCTGCCCGGTCCGAAAACTTCCGAAAAGGCCGGAAAGGCTGATTTCGTTCTTTTCTGGATTGGCCGTGACCAGGTTAACTACCCCGGCCAGGGCATCGGAGCCGTAGAGGGTGCTCTGCGGGCCGCGCAGAATTTCCACCCGGTCGATAAGAGCTAAATTGAACAGGTTGAAGTTGAAAGAGCGGGAAGGGGAGACGGGGTCGTTGAGCTCCAGGCCGTCAATCATGAAGACCGCATGTTCCGAATTGGCACCCCGGATGAAAAGCGAGCCAGAGCCGCCGGCCAGGCCAGTCTGAACGAAAAAAATGCCCGGGAGACTGGCCAGCAGAATCTCCGGCCTGAAAGTCGCTCCCGGGGGTAGCTTTTCAGTTTGGACCAGGCTTATGGCCGACGCGGTTTCCTTGACCGGGGTTTCCAGGCGGGTGGCCGTGACCACTATCTCGTGCTGGATTTTAGGCGGTTGGGTTTCGTCATCAGCCGGCACCGCTGCCGGAAGGCCGCTCCAAAGGCAAAGGTAAAGAGAAAACAGAATAGGTAACTGGGCAGAAAGGTTTCTTTTCATTCATTTTCCTTTCCCCCCGCTGGAAAAAGCTTCTGAGCTGCTCCTCTTTTCTTCCGCCCGAAGAAAACAGGGGCTGCCGGGTCCAGGGCAGGTATCCTGACTCCCGGGTCCTCCTCCTCCCTGGCCTTCCCACCCGCAAGGGCAGTGGCTTTTTGAGGGATTCGTCGCCGGTTACAGTAGCGGGGGCTGTGTCCGCCTCTCACGGACTTCCCTGCTTCTTTAACCCTGAACCATAATTTATCAAATTTTTCCGCACTGTCAATTCTGCCAGGAAAATTGCGAGCGCAGAAGGGTGGGGGTTTTATGGAATCTTTCTCGTCTGGCCGGCAAATATCTTCGGATAGTTCTTTACCTTAGGTTGGGGGTCTGGCTTTTAATAATTTGGGTTATCTGTAGCCTAAAAATGCAGCCCTGCTCGTCTGGAAGCAGGGCCTGGGTGAAGGGCAAGGGAAGGAGGGGATTAAGAGAAGGAGACTTTGAGGTTTAACCGTTGATTAAGCCGGCAAATTCCTCTTATTCTCATTCTCATCTTTGCTCAATTGGATAAACAAACGGCTAGCCGTTTTGGTTGCAATGAAATAAAGATTTTTTAAAGGGGCAGGGTATAATCAGGGCAAAATATAAGGACTAAAAAGAAGTGAAAATTAAAAAGAATAGAAATAAAAGCCGCTTGTTCCGAGATTTGTCTTTTTCCCCTGCTGATAACACAAATATTTTACCATAAATAAAAATTTATTGCAAGAAAAATTTTGCAGTTTTTAAATTTTCGCCAAATTTTCCTACCGCGCGCTGCTATAAGGGTAAAAAATAGGTTCCGGATGCAAAATTTTCGGCTGAAGGCTTTAATTCTGTTACCTTTCGGGGTTAAAATAGCAATCTGGGACTGAATAAATGCTTATTTAGGACTGAAAACCTCGCTCAGATGCCCGTTTCGAAGGAGAAAGGCCCATGGACAGGGAAAAATTCAGGAAATATGGCCATGAATTAATCGACTGGGTGGCCGATTACCTGGAAAATGCCGAAAAATACCCAGTTAAATCACCAGCCCAGCCAGGTGAAATTAAATCCAAATTACCCCCCTCACCCCCGGCTCACCCCGAGGAAATGGACCGGATTCTGGAAGATTTCCATAAAATCATCATGCCCGGGATAACCCACTGGCAGCACCCGGGCTGGTTTGCCTATTTCCCTTCCAATAACAGCCCGGCCTCCATCCTGGGTGAGCTGCTGGCCGCTGGACTGGGAACCCAGGGCATGGTCTGGCAGACTTCGCCGGCAGCCACCGAGCTGGAAGAGGTGGTCATGGACTGGCTACGGCAGATGATAGGTTTGCCCGAGAGCTATGCCGGCGTCATCCAAGATACGGCCTCCACCGCTACCCTATGCGCGCTGCTGGCTGCCAGGGAAAAAGTCACTGGTTTCAGGGTAAATGAGTCGGGCTTCGGGGGGGCTCTGCGGGTTTATGCCTCCCGGGAAGCCCATTCCAGCGTAGAGAAAGGGGTAAAAATTGCCGGCTTCGGCAAGAAGAACTTGGTCTACATTCCGGTTGACGATGAATTTGCCCTGATTCCCGGCGAACTGGAACGAGCCATTGAGAACGACCTACGGGCCGGCCTGAAACCGGCCTGCGTGGTGGCCACGGTCGGCACTACCTCCTCCGGGGCGGTCGACCCGTTAAAGCCCATCGGCGAGATCTGCCAGCAATGCGGGCTCTGGCTTCATGTGGATGCCGCCTATGCCGGGACGGCGGCCATCCTGCCGGAGAAGCGCTGGGCGCTGGAAGGGGCGGAGTATGCCGACTCCCTGGTTTTTAACCCGCACAAATGGATGCTAACCAATTTCGACTGCTCAGCCTTTTTTGTTAAGGACCCGCAGCTACTGACCCGAACCTTCGAGATCCATCCGGAATATTTAAAAACGGGCGTTGACGCCGTGGTCAAAAATTACCGCGACTGGGGAATCCAGCTCGGGCGCCGCTTCCGGGCTCTGAAGCTGTGGTTCGTGTTGCGGAGTTATGGTGTGGAGGGAATTAAAAAGATAATCCGCCGGCACATTCACTTAGCCGAGCTTTTCCGGGATGAACTGCAGCAGGACCGAAGGTTTGAAATTCTGGCCCCGGTCTATTTCA
The DNA here is from genome assembly GCA_024653405.1 of Candidatus Saccharicenans sp. Taxonomy (GTDB): domain Bacteria; phylum Acidobacteriota; class Aminicenantia; order Aminicenantales; family Saccharicenantaceae; genus Saccharicenans. The sequence goes on along the minus strand of JANLGB010000139.1, from coordinate 1,184 downwards.
GCCTGGTTTGCTTTCGGTTTAACGACGGTCGCCCGGAAGAAGAGCTGAACCGGTTCAACCAGCAACTTCTGGAGGCGATCAACGCCACCGGGCGGCTTTTCATGACTCACACCACCCTCAACGGAAAATACACCATCAGGCTGGTAGTGGGGCAGAGGACGACCGAAGAACGACACGTCCGCCAGGCGCTGGAAATCATCAAGCAGAAGACTGAAGAACTTCTACAACAATCTTAGTTCACAGCTACAGGCTGACCTGGTCGGCCCGGCCTTTCTCGGCCGGAGAGCCGTGGCTTTAGCTCTATTTATTAGTCTGCGGACGGGCACTCCAGCGGTATTCGCCCTTAGGGTCGGGAATCCTCAGGTAATAACCCCAGCCTCCGGCTCCCTGCAGAACCTTGATCAGCACCTTGTTCCAGCCGGCTTTCAAGCTGACCTTCACCCGGTCCTGGTCAGGATAAGCTCCGCGGTAGGTGGGGTTGGTGTGGACCAGGGCGTCGTTGACCCAGAGCCTGACGCCGTCATCGCTTCCGAGGAGCAGGACGACTTCCCGATCCTCGGGCGAGTAGAGGTAAGTCAGGCCATAAGCAATCGCCTGTTCATTGGGTTTGAGGAGTTCAGTCAGGGGCATAAAGCCGCCGGGCTGGGTCTTGACCTGTTTCCAGGCAACTGGCAGGCCGCCTTTGCCCTGGTAGTTTCTGTTAAGCCTTATTTCCTGTTCAGGCGGATAGGGCGTGAGCAGATAATTCATGTCGGGGGCCTCAAACGGTCCGATCAGGTACCAGTCGAGGGCGAAATTCTGCCTGGCCGGGACCAGGTTCACCCCGACTATGGCCAGGTCGTAGCCAGAGGACCTGGCGTCTTTTCCGCTAACTTCCAGCCAGAAGATGTTCTCTTCGGTCCCCAATTCCTGTGCCTTGATGGTCAGGCTATCGATGACTGTCTCGGGGTTGTAAGCATTGATTCTGGCCAGGGTTTGATATTCAGATTCCTGGGCCTGGGCTGGTTCGGCCGGCTGCGGCTTTTCCTGGATTTCTTCCTTCTTGGCCTCTACTTTAGCTTCTACTTCGGTTTTCTTTTCTTTCTCGGTCTTTTCCGCAGCCTGGTCAACCTGGTCTTCTTCAGGGCTGACTTTTTCTTCAACTTTCGGAATTTCCTTAAGAATCGACCAGTTGCCGAGGCCCG
>JANLGB010000138.1 GCA_024653405.1 Candidatus Saccharicenans sp. | reverse complement strand
AAATCAAAGCCTTTGGCGCAGGAGAATGATCATGGTTGAAGGTATCATCGGCAGAAAAGTTGGGATGACCCAGATCTTTGATGAAGAGGGAAATGTTATTCCGGTGACCGTTATCAAGGCCGGTCCCTGCACCGTTATCCAGAAAAAGACAAGGGAAAAGGACGGTTACGAAGCTTTGCAGCTGGGACTGGTAGAAGACAGAACTAGAAAGAAAGTCAGAAAACCCGAGACCGGGCACTTCCAGAAATCCGGCAGCCCAGTGCTCAAGGTATTGAGAGAAGTCAAGTACCGCGGGCCGGTGGAGCTCAAAGAGGGAGACCAGATCCTGGTGGACCTGTTTGAAGTGGGTGAAAAAGTTCATGTCATCGGTATCAGCAAGGGCAAGGGCTTCCAGGGCGTGGTCAGACGACACGGCTTCGCCGGGGGCGATGCCGCCCACGGCTCCATGTTCCACCGGGCTCCCGGTTCGATCGGAGCCTCCTCCTTCCCCTCCCGCGTTCTCAAAGGAACCAGGATGGGCGGACGGATGGGTGGCGACCGGGTCACCGTCCGGAATCTGAAAGTGGTTCAGGTGGATAAAGAAAATAACCTGCTGCTGGTAGAAGGGGCTGTCCCCGGAGCCAACGGCAGAGTGGTTCTCATCAAAAAGAGCTCGTTTAGGACCAAGACTTCATGAGTGAAGAGAGTGCCATGAAAGTACAAGTATTAGACCAAAGCGGCAAGCCGGTTCAGGAAATGAGCCTGCCAGAAGAGGTGTTTTCCTATCCGGTCAAAGACCATCTGATATACGAAGCGGTGGTGAACTATCTGGCCAACCAGAGGCAGGGCACAGCTTGTACCAAGAACCGGGCCGAAGTCAGCGGCGGCGGCCGCAAACCCTGGCGCCAGAAGGGAACCGGCCGGGCCAGAGTGGGCAGCATCAGGTCACCCCTCTGGCGGCATGGTGGTACGGTGTTCGGACCCAAGCCGAGGGATTATAGCTACGCCATTCCCAAGAAAGCCAGAAAAAATGCCCTGAAATCGGCCCTGACCGCCAAGTTGGCTGAAAACCTGTTGCTGGTTATTGACGAGATCAAGATTGCCGAACCCAAGACCAAAGAGGCTGCCGGCTGGTTGAAGAGCCTGAACATCGATTCGGCTCTCATAGTTGAGGACCGGGACAATAAGAATCTTTTCCGTTCGGTCAGGAACCTGCCCGAGGTTAAAGCCGTGGATGATGAACATCTTAATATCTACGATGTCCTCCGTTACCGGTGGCTGGTCTTCAGTCAGCGTTCTTTTAATTCCCTGGTGGAGAGATTGAAATGATCAAAGATCCAAGAAACATAGTCCTCAGACCGCTGATCACCGAGAAGAGCACCCGGTTGAGGGACTCCCACCGCGAAGTCTGTTTTGAAATTGCCCCCGGGGCTAACAAGATTGAAGTTAAAAAGGCCGTGGAAGAGCTGTTCAAGGTCAAGGTGGAAAGAGTGACCATCGTCAACCTGAAAGGCAAGACCAAAAGGCTCGGTCGGAGCCTCGGGCGGACCAAGGACAGAAAAAAGGCTTACGTCAAGCTGAAACCAGGCGAAAAAATGATCGAATACTTTGAGGCAGTATAACCATGGGTATTAAAGTTTACAAACCAGTTACTCCAGGCTTACGTCACCGGACCGGTCTGACCTATGAGGAGCTGACCACCGATAAACCCTACAAGCCGCTGCTGGTTCCCCTGCCCAAGAGCGGGGGACGCAACAACCGCGGTCACCTGTCGGTCAGGCACCGAGGCGGGGGACACAAGAGGCTTTACCGGATCATCGATTTCAAGCGGGATAAGATCGATGTGCCCGGGGTGGTCGAAACCATCGAGTACGATCCCAACCGTTCAGCCTTCATCTCCCTCATCAAGTATGCCGACGGCGAGAGACGTTATATCCTGACCCCGCTCAACCTGAAAGTCGGGGATATCATCATCTCGGCCAATACCCAGGTTGATATTCTGCCGGGAAACGCCATGCCCTTGAGGAATATTCCGGTCGGTACCATCGTTCACAATGTTGAGCTGAAAATAGGCAAGGGCGGGCAGCTGGCCAGGGCGGCCGGTTCTGGAGTTCAGATCCTGGGCAAGGAAGGTGACTATGCCCAGTTGCGGTTGCCTTCATCCGAAATCCGCAAGGTCCATCTTGATTGCCGGGCGACCGTCGGGCAGCTGGCCAACCTGGACCATCAGAACATCAGCATCGGTAAGGCTGGCCGTTCCCGGTGGCTGGGTATCAGGCCCCATGTCCGGGGCACAGCCATGAACCCGATCGACCACCCGCACGGCGGCGGTGAAGGCCGGACCAAGGGCGGACGTCATCCGGTCAGCCCCGAGGGCATTCCGACCAAGGGTTATAAGACCCGGAAGAATAAGAGAACCCAGGCCTTTATAATCAGAAGAAGGAGTAAGTAATCATGGGCAGATCCTTAAAGAAAGGTCCCTACGTTGATCCTAAATTGTTAGAAAAAGTTCAGGCCGCCCAGTCGGCCAAGGAGAAGCGCCAGGTGATCAAGACCTGGTCCCGGCGCTCGACCATCATCCCGGAGATGGTGGGCCTGACTTTCGGTGTCCACAATGGCCGCAAGTTCATCCCGGTGTTTGTGACCGAGCAGATGGTCGGCCATAAGCTGGGGGAATTCGCCCCCACCAGGACCTTTAAGGGACATACCTCCAAGACTGCCCGACAGCTTAAAGTGGGTAAGTAACCATGGAAAAAGAAAAGTACCTTTCAAAAGCGGTGGCCCGTTACGTGCGGATGAGTCCGCAGAAGGGCCGCTTGGTGGCCGACCTGATCCGGAACAGACTGGTGGGCGAAGCTCTGACCATCCTGAAATTCAACGAGAAGAAGAAAATCAGTGCCATCCTGGAAAAGGTCCTGCGCTCAGCCATTGCCAATGCCCAGCAGAAAGCACCCAGCGTGGATGTGGACAATCTGTACGTGGCCAAGATCGAGATAGACCAGGGCCCGGCCATGAAGAGAATCCGGCCGGCGCCGATGGGCCGGGCTTACCGGATCCTCAAAAGAATGAGCCATGTCAAAATCTACTTAGACGAAAAGAAAGGGAGATCGGCTTTCGTTTAGGATTCAACAAACAGTGGACTTCTCGCTGGTTTGCCAGAGGCCGGGATTATGCCAGGTTATTCCATGAGGACCTGCAGATGAAAAAGGCCGTCCGGGAAAAGTACGAGCATGCTGGCATCGCCAGTGTTGATGTGGAAAGAGTCGGTCCCAAGGTCCGGGTGATTATCCATACCGCCAGGCCCGGCATCATCATTGGCCGGGGCGGCAAGGAGATTGAGAACCTGAAGAACATGCTGGAGGCCATCGCCCGGAGAGAAGTTTACGTTGACATCCGGGAAGTGGACAAGCCGGAGTTGAACGCCACCCTGGTGGCCGAGGGCATTGCCACCCAGCTGGAAAAAAGAATCGCCTACCGTCGGGCCATGAGGCGGGCGGTGGAAATGGCCCTGAAAATGGGGGCCAAGGGGATAAAAGTGATGTGCGCCGGACGTCTGGGCGGGGTGGAAATAGCCAGAACCGAATGGTACCTGAAGGGGCAGCTGCCGCTGCAAACCCTCCGAGCCGACATAGATTTTGCCTTCACCGAAGCTTTTACCACCTATGGTCAGATTGGAATCAAAGTCTGGATCTATCGCGGTGATGTGGATAAACCCAAAGTCTCTTCCCAAATCATAGAAGCTGAGGAGATTTGACCATGTTGATGCCGAAGAAAGTCAAATACCGGAAACAGCAGCGCGGCCGGATGAGAGGCCAGTCCCAGCGGGGGGCCGAGCTGGCTTTCGGTGAATATGGACTGCAGGCTCTGGAACCCTGCTGGCTGACCGCCCGGCAGATTGAGGCCGGCCGTGTTACCATCACCCGCTTCCTGAAAAAACGGGGTAAGATGTGGGTCCGGGTTTTCCCCTGGAAACCGGTCACCAAGAAGCCCACGGAAACCAGGATGGGCCGGGGCAAGGGTGACCCGGAATTCTGGGTAGATGTGATCAGGCCCGGCCGGATCATTTTTGAGGTCGAGGGAGTGGACCACAGCGTGGCCCAGGAAGCCATGCGCCTGGCTGCCAACAAGTTGCCGATCAAGACCAGATTTATTTCAAGAGAGCACAGGGAGTTAAAATGAAAATCCGAGAATTGAGAGAGTTATCGGTTGATGAATTAAAACAGAAAGAACTGGAGCTCAAGGACCAGCTATTTAAACTGCGCTTTCAGAAATCTCTGGGCCAGCTGGATAACCCGATGAAGATCGGCAACATCAGGAGAGACCTAGCCAGGATAAAGACGCTTCTGAAAGAATTTCAAACCAAAGGGACGGAATAAACCATGGAAGCTAAACGGCAAAAAAGGATAACAACCAAAGTGGGGACGGTGGTGGCCAAGAAATCGGCCAAAACCCTGCGGGTGCTGGTGGAAAGGCTGGAAAGGCACCCGGTCTACAGGAAGACCATCAAGCGGAAGAAGATTTTCCTGGTTCACGACGAGCACGACAAATGCCAGGTGGGCGACGTGGTCAGGATCGTGGAAACCAGGCCCATCTCCAAGCTAAAAAGATGGCGGGTGGCCGAAATCGTCGGTTTAGCTTCCAAGGAAATAGAAACTGAAACCGAGAACGAAGGTGGTCTGACATGATCCAGATGAGAACTATGCTCAAGGTGGCGGATAACTCCGGCGCCCGGAGAATTATGGCCATTACTCCTCTCGGCGGCGGGGTTGGACAAGTGGCAACCATCGGGGATGTGATCTCGGCCTCGGTCAAGGAAGCCGACCCGGACAGCAAGATCGAGAAGGGCAAGGTGGTTAGAGCCGTCATCGTCCGGACCAGGAAAGAAGTCAGGCGCAAGGATGGGTCTTACATCCGCTTCGATGACAACGCGGCCGTGATCATCGACAAGCAGGGCGAGCCAGTTGGAACCCGCGTTTTCGGACCGGTGGGCCGGGAACTGAGAGAGAAGAAATTCATGAAGATTATATCGCTGGCTCCGGAGGTGCTGTGATGTCTAGATTCCCGTTCAAGAAAAACGATGTGGTGATCGTCCGCAGCGGCAAGGACAGGGGCAAAACTGGCAAGGTGCTGAAGGTCATCCCGGAAAAAAACCGGGTGCTGGTGGAGAGGATTAATTTCGTCAAGGTCTTTGTCAGACCGGACCGCAGTCAGAATGTTCAGGGTGGGATCATGGAAAAGGAAGCCCCCATCCATGTTTCCCGGGTGATGCTCTATTGTGAGGAATGCGGTCGGGGAGTCAGGTACAGGCACAAGATCCTGGAGGACGGAACCAAAATTAGAGTCTGCGCCAGATGTCAGACTAACTTAGAAAAGTCCTGAGAGGTCGGAAGATGAGCAGGTTGTATGAACGTTATAAGAAAGAAATTATCAAGGAGCTCCAGAAAGAACTGGGGATCGATAATCCGATGGCTGTACCCCGGCTGGAGAAGATAATTGTCAACATGGGGGTGGGGGATGCCATCCAGAACATCAAGCTGCTGGACACGGCCAAGATGGAGCTCAGCCTGATAACCGGGCAGCACCCGGCCATCGGGCGGGCCAAGAAATCCATCTCCGCCTTCCACCTCAGGAAGGGGCAGCCCATTGCCTGTTATGTCACCCTGAGAAGAAAAAGAATGTACGAATTTTTTGACCGGTTGGTGAACATCGTTCTGCCCCGGGTCAGGGATTTCCGCGGGGTCCCGGCCGGGTCCTTCGACGGCCGCGGCAATTACACCATCGGTTTGAAGGACCAGCTGGTTTTCCCGGAAATCGATTACACCAAAGTAGAAAGGCCGAGGGGCATGAACATTACCATCGTCACCACGGCCAGAAACGACAAGGAAGCGTATGCCCTGCTGAAGAAACTGGGCATGCCTTTCCGCGAATCGTGATGAAAGGAAGGTCAAAGTGGCTACTATAGCAAAAATGGTCAAAGATCAGAGAAAGCCCCGGTATGGCATCCGCCATCGTAACCGCTGCCGGCTGTGCGGGCGGCCCAGGGGCTATTACCGCAAATTTGACCTGTGCCGGCTCTGTTTGAGGCAA
>JANLGB010000137.1 GCA_024653405.1 Candidatus Saccharicenans sp. | reverse complement strand
CACGGCGATTAAAACGCCCAGCAGAACGGCCATTTTCCACTCGACGAATTTCTTGGTACCGAAGACAATCATAGCGAAAAAGGCCACGGTGAATAAGATGAACTGAACCGAGGTGGCGGCCACGTGCATGTTTATCCCGGCCAGCACCAGGGCGATGATGAAAAAGTTTCATCCTCCATGACCGGTCATAGTAATGAAGACCGCAATCACCAGGATGATTAAAGCCAACAACCAGATATTCATTATATTTCCTTATGTATCCTTGCTGTTTATTTGGTTATTTATACGCTTGAAAATTTTACCCGGCTTGAGAGCCTCGACCAGTTGCTCGTAGCCTCCATCCACGAGGCGGATATTCTCGAAGCCCTGGGCCTTCAAGTAAATGAAGGCCATGGAGCTACGAACCCCGCTCGAACCAAAAAGGCCGATGAATTTGTCCCGGGGGAGCTCGTTTAACCGCGCCGGTAGTTCGTGAAAAGGAATTTCCAGCACCGGCAGGTGATGCCTTAGGCTTAATTTAAGTGTTTCGGTTTCTTCCCTGGCCCGCAGGTCTAAGAGCACGGCATTGTCTTTTTTAAGGAAGTTGTCGGCCTCTATTTTATGCTGACCAGAGCCAAAGAAAGAAAAGTCCAGTTGGCTGATGATTTTATCGAGTTTGTTCATGACGCAGCTCCTTCCATTCCTCTCCCCGGACTCCTTTCCATCTGGCGTACTTAGCATCCATCATTATTTAACCTCCTTTAACCATAAAATAATTTCTGTGATTAAAATATTTTTTTTCAGAGAAGCTTAGCTGGCATTTGGCAACTTCTAAGAGATTCCTGATTTCATACAAATTTCTATTGCCTCGATACCAGGGCAAAGCCAAATTGGTAGCTTTAGTTATTTTCTCTTTTTTCAGGTGTTGGCCTGGTAATGATTATTCTCCTTGAAGGCCAAAGCCTTCCTGGACTCTCCGGCCTGGGTGAAATCGGGGATGAAATTAAAGGGAAGGCGTCTGGGCCCGCTTTTCCTGGCAAACACTTTCCGGGTAAACACCAGGGGGAACGCAGGCATGATTTCTGATAAAGCATTCAATAAGGTCTTTTAAGAAGAGAAATTTTTAGCTGCAGGTTCAAGGCTACCTTGGTTATCCCGAGAATACTGCCAGTCATTTGTTCGAACTTATTTTTCTTCTTTTTTGAGGGTTTCTTCCAGGTCCTTGATTCTGGCTTCTAGGTCTTCCCTGGCCTGCTTGAGCCAATCGAGTTCTGATTTGAGGTCTTCCTCAGATGGCTTGCCGCCCGGCCATGGATAGCCAGGTCTGAACCAGCCCCCGTAACCGGGAAAACCCCTGAAGATGCGACCGGTTTCCTTTTCCTGCCAGAAAGCGTGCGGACCGAACCCGCAGCGACAGGGCCCCAGGTAAGAAACGCCCTCCGGGGTCTTGAGTTCGCCCGGCCAATCGTGGCACCAGCCGCGCCCATAACCGGGTCCATATCCCGGCCCGGCACCAGGGCCAAAGCCACGGCCGTAATTTCTTCCGTAATATCCTCTCATCTTAAACCTCCTTTATATTCAGATTTTTTCCCGCACCCCGGGCTCGGTGGAACTCAGCCCATTTTCCCGAACCCGGGTTGCTGTACTTGATGTCCCAGATCATTGGTCCTCAACCAGAAGGCTTTGATTATGAGCCAGGTAAAATTGTCGGCTTGCCACTTATATATTTCAGCTTTTGTTCGTCTCAATGTTTATTCTGCACTCGTTGCTATTTCAGTAATCTGCATCAATTATTTTTATTTAGGCTTTTTAATTTTTTCTTCTGAGATTTTTTTTCTTCTATCAGCCGGTGGTGTTCTGAGCCTTCCCGGACCAGGCTTGAGCCGCACTGGGGGCAGTGTTGTTCCAGGCAGGGAACACCGGCTTGATGTACCTGGCGATAACCGCATTTCGGACACAGGCAAAATCCACCCGGGCCCTGGCCCAGTCTTCCTGGGTGTAGTCCAGGCTTTCCTCTAGTCATGGTTATTCTCCTTTTTGGCAGCGGCCTTTTCCTCTTCGGCCGGGGCCACACCCGGGCCCATGGCCTGGGCCCCAGCCCGGACCACGACCTGGAAGGCGACCGGCGCCAAAACGGGTGCCTGGACCAGGTCGGCGGCCTTCAGTAAAAACCTGGCCATCGGCCTCATTCTTAATGTTATTGCCGCCAAAATGATCTGGGACCTGGTCAGGCCTCTGCTGCACTGAGTTGTCAGGAAATTAATTAGCTTAAACCCGTACTGGGGCTGGTTTTCTTAACACAACTTTAACTTGTCTTACCCTGTTTTTTAATCCTGGTCTGCTATTTTTGAGTTGAATAATTAAGAGAGATGAAGAAGAAAGAAAGATGAGAAAAGAAATGAGATTAAGCCAGGAAAAAGAATTGGCTGGGCACCCGGAAGTAAGCGCCGTCGGGGAGCAGAAGTCCCGGGCAGCGGCGGACAGCGGGTTGGGCCTGGGATGCCAGATTGAAGGCACGGAAGAAGCAAGGAGCGATTTCGGGAAGGCGAGAGGAGTGGATCCCGGCAAGGCGGTGGAAGAGAAGGCGGTTCTAATCGGCCTGGAGAAGGCCGGGGCCATGATCGAGGCGGGCTGGCAGGCGGCTGACCTTCATGTTCATACCTATTATTCTTATGACGTGGTGCCGACGAGAGCGGTCGACCCGCTGGTGCTTTATGAAAAGGCCAGGGCCAGGGGGATGAGCTTTGTGTCCTTCACCGACCACGACACCATGAAAGCTTATGACCGGGTCGGCTGGAGCCGGGAAGGCCTGGTTCCCGGGGTTGAGGTAAAAATTCTTGACCCGGATAGGGTCGGCCACACCGTTCATATCAATGTTTATATGTTGAGTGGAAACCAGTTTGAGGAAATTGAGAGAATTGCCAGGGGAGCACAAGATATAGAATTGCTGCTGGACTATCTCAGGACGGAAAATTTGCCGTTTACCTTCAATCATCCTTTCTGGCATGAGCCGGGCGAAAAACTGAATGCCAGGGCGGTGGTGGAGCTGGCCGAGAAATTCCCGGTGCTGGAATACAACCTGGGACGAATCAGGAAATTGAACCGGCTGGTGCTGGAGCTGGCTGCGGAAAAGAAGAAGGGAGTGGCCGCCGGAACTGACTCTCACACCGGCGATATCGGAAGGATTTTTACCGTGGCCAGGGGGCGTAACTTCAGGGAGTTTTTTGAGTCAATAAAGAACGGCCAGTCCTGCCTGGTGACGGAGGACCTGAATTATAATCGGATAAAGAGCGAAATTCTGGAGCGGCTGGAAATGCTGATTGATAGCCATAAATGGGTGATGGGTAAGGAAGAATTAAGGTTGGAGACCGGAAATGCCCTGGCGGATGCGCTGATCGAGATTCTATCCGGAGGAAGGGCTGAAATCGCGGGGGTGAAGAGAGCGCTGTTAAAGGGCCTGGCCAGGATGATTTCGCGGACGGGTATACCGGCCATGATTTATCTCAGAAATCAGAACATGTTGGCCAGCCGCATCCGGCAGGAATTGAATCTTGCGGTATAAGGATCGGCCGTGGGCCTGGGCGGGAGATATGGGCAGGGGATAAAACCAGAGAGATAAAGGCCCAGTGATATAAACGGGTAATATATGGCATAAGAGCGGGGCCTTATAAGAAGTGATTAAGGTGAATGGTAGGAGTGGGACGATATATGTGAGGTTATATAAATAGGGCAAACGTGAAGGGCTTTATTGCCTCGCTTATTTCTTCCTTCCTATTTGATGACTTCTCGGGCCGCGGTTAATCAGCCTGATTGATTGGGATTGATTGGGGACACCTGCAACTGTCCCCTTTTTCCGGCTGGTTAACTTGTTTCTTTACTGTTAATTAGCAGGCGACAAAACGCGTAAGGAGGGACACCTGTCAGGTGTCCCCTTTTTTTCCCCTTTTTTTTCCCCTTTTTTCCTATTTTTTATATAATGAAAAATCAGAGTCTCTACCTGAAAAGGAGGGCAGGATGAAGAGCATAACCGGGAGTGTGGTAAAGGACCAGCTCATTTTTATGCTGGGCTATGGACTTCTGATGGGAATAATATTTCCTTTTTTTACTCTCTGGCTATTAAAGTTGCCAGCGGCCCGGGTGCTGACGCCACTCTACTTTTCGATGTGCATTGTGGCCGGCCTGGTGGTCGGCCTCTGCAATTACTTCATTTTCCGTGGCGTCGTTTACCGGTTTCTTTCTGGTCTTTCAGACAGGATGGGACTTTTTCAAGCCAAGCTTGAAGCTTACCGGGCCGACCCGACCTCTTCGGAAAAAGGCCGCGCCGAAGACTGTTACGTGGAGGCTTCTTCGGCTGATATTCTGGGCACGATTTCCGGGGAGTTTAATAACCTGATTGCCTCGGTGGCCAATTTTGTTGAGGTGGAAAGGACTACCGATAACTTCCTGGATAAGCTTAAACGAAGCCTTAAGCTGGAGGACGTGGCTGCGGTGGTGCTGGAAACCTTCAGCGACTATTTTGGCGCCCAGGGGAGCTTCCTCCTCATACTGGAAAGAGGGGAGTTCCGTCTGGTTAGAAGCCAATCTGTTGACATCAAGAAGGAGCAGATTGAGGATAATTTCTGGCACGAGCTCTTAAAGCAGGGGAAGCCGCTGGTAGTTTCAGGGATAGAAGGGGATGCCGTCCATTTGCACATCGGGGTGGGCCAGCTCGATCCCCGGAACATAGCCCTGATTCCCCTCAAGTACCAGAATGAGGATGTCGGAGTATGCGGACTGGTTTCCAGGGGGCCCTTCAAGCATGATTTCGCCACCCTGGAAGCCAGGAATTTTATAGTCCAGGCCACTCCCTTTATCTATAATGCTCTGATCATGAAGAGGCTGGAAGTTATGGCGGCCATTGATGAGCTGACCGGTGTCCTCAACCGAAGATTCGGGCTGAGGCGCCTGAACGAAGAGTTTGAGCGTTCGAAGCGTTACCGGATGCCCCTGTCCGTGGCCATGGTGGACATCGATTATTTCAAGAAAATAAACGATACCTATGGACACCAGGCCGGAGACTTTGTCCTGAAAACTCTGGCTGGAGTATTTACCCATAATATAAGGGTTTCCGACCTGGTCATCAGGTTCGGCGGTGAAGAATTCCTGCTGGTCTTTAACGGGGCTTCGGCCGTCGATGCTTACCAGATAATGGACAAATTAAGGGCCAGCGTTGAAACCATGCGCTTGCAGTACGGGGCCTTTGATTTTAAGGTCACCTTCAGTGCCGGTGTGGCCAGTTTCCCTTCAGACAAGGTGAGCGACCTGGCCAGCCTGATTCACCAGGCAGATTCTGGACTTTATAAGGCAAAGGAAACCGGCCGTAACCGCACCGTAATCAGCGCCTGAAGAGGGGACACCTGTCAGGTGTCCCCTTTTTGCTTCCGGGGTGAACTTTTATCCCAGGTTTTTCGTTTATAAGGGTGAAGCCTGGCAAGGCTGAGAGCATGGATCAATTAAACAATGTGAAGGATAGAAGTGGACATGAGCAAGAAAGTGCTTATCTCGACCTCGGCGACGATCTTTATCCTGTTTATTCTTTTGGGCCCGGCAGGTTTGCGGGCTGCCACTGGAAACAGGCCGCCCGCCAAATCTGCCGATATCGATAAAGAGGCCCTGAAAAAGGCTCAGGAGCAAAAGGTTGTTCGCGCCATACGGCTGACCGAACCGATAAAGCTGGATGGCCTGCTCGATGAGGAAGTCTGGAAGAAAAATCAGCCGGTGAACGATTTTCTGCAGCGCGACCCTTTGGACGGGGCACCGGCCACTGAAAAGACCGAAGCTTGGGTGGCCTACGATGAGGCCAATCTTTATGTGGCTGCCTACTGCCATGACTCCGACCCGAAGGGAATAGTTGGGCTTCTGGGACGTCGTGATTCCTTTGTGGATTCAGATTGGTTTTTCTTTGCCATTGACCCCTATTTTGACCGGCGCAGCGGCTTTCTGTTCGGGATTAATCCGGCCGGTTCAATCGTGGATGAAGTGCTGTTCAACGATGTCAGCGAGGATGAAACCTGGGATGGCATCTGGGAAGCAAAAGTCGCCCGGCTGG
>JANLGB010000136.1:3529-6114 GCA_024653405.1 Candidatus Saccharicenans sp. | reverse complement strand
CATCCTTGGTCTGTTGTTATTTTTGGTGATCGTTTCCTACGGTTTTCCCTGGGGGTCCGCTACCCATGCCTTTATAACCAAAAAATTAGGGAGGTTTTTCTTGACGCTTGATTTTCAGGAAATGTATGGTAGCCTGGCTCCCGACCTCTTTAATTACAATTTCGCCCTTTCCCAGGACCCCAGGCTTCGGGCTTTTACCCATGGAGTTCCGGGGGAGGAAGGCTTTATGTCCGTCTGGGAAAAAGCTACTTACCGAAACTACCAGAAATCGCTGGCTTTCGGCTTTGTCACCCATAATGATGTTTGGGGGGCAGATTTCACGGCCCATCACCAGGCACAGACGGTCGTGCCTCCGGCTGATTTCATTCAAGTCCCGGGGGAAATTGAGCCCGGTTATGTAATTATAAAAGCCCAGGCTCTCAACTCTGACCCAACCCCGAGCACTTTCGCCTGCGCCTTGAACTTTGCCATAATCTGGTGGAAGCAGCCGGAGACCTGATTATAAGAAAGGTTGACTCGAAAATAGGGGAAGATATAATTGCCGCAGCGGTCATCAGGGATAGAAGTTTTCAGAATTTATTAATTCAGGCTTTGAATAACCCGGAATACAACCAGGTTATCAGGGAAAATGAGGCCCTCTTCCGGAGGTCGATGATTCAGTATGGAGCCATCTTGATACAGCCAGAGTTAAGAGCAGTGAAGGGCTTGGCTGAATCCTTAGCTGAGATTGGGGTGGTCTTGATCAAACAAGCAGCTGGAATTGACCTACCCCTGGAACAGGCGACCAGAATAGCAGAATATGGTCTCAAGAAATCCATCCAGCTATGTGCCAATGATTACCTGGGAGAAATTAGAAAGACCATCGAAAAGCTGAGGTTAGAGTTAAAAAATAGAAATATTAAATATTAAACATTGATAGGGGTTGAGGGGAAAGGATTTCCTTTCCCCTCACCATTTTTCGTGCAGAATTCATTCTTAAAATATCCGGGTTAAAAAACCGCCCGGGCTTTTTTCTGTTTTCAGGCGTTTCCGTTTTTCGGGTCGTAGGCATTTATGTCGAAAAAGCCGTGTCCCGATAAGTTGAACAGAATGTTGACCGGCCGGTTGGTCTTTTTGGCTTCCAGGGCTTCCTCGATGGCTGCGGCCACGGCATGGGCTGACTCGGGAGCCGGCAGCAGGCCCTCGGTCTTGAAGAAAATTTCGGCCGCCGTAAACACCTGCTTCTGGGGATAGGCCCGGGCTTCCACCAGGCCCATTCTGACCAGGTGGCTGACCAGCGGGGCCATTCCGTGGTATCTCAATCCGCCAGCATGGATGGGTGGTGGAACAAAATCCCGCCCCAGGTTGTGCATGAACAGCAGCGGTGTCAGGCCGGCCGTATCGCCGTGCTCATACTGAAGTTGTCCTCGGGTTAGAGAAGGGCAGGCTTCGGGTTCAACCGCCAGGAATTTGATTCCATTTTTCACTGTCAAATTTTGTCCGATGAAGGGAAAACTCAGGCCAGCAAAATTGGAACCACCGCCGACGCAACCGATGATGATTTCGGGTTCAATCCCTAATTCCTGGCATTGCTTGATCGCTTCCAGGCCGATCACCGATTGGTGGAGAAGAACCGCATCCAGGACTGAGCCCAGTGAGTACTTGGTCCCCGGCTGGCTGACCGCAGCTTCGACTGCTTCGGATATGGCCATCCCCAGACTGCCGGGATGGTCCGGGTTTTCCTGGTAGAACCGTCGTCCGGCGGCCGTGGCCGGCCCCGGGCTCTCCAGCACTTCGCCGCCAAAAAGCTGGATGAGAATCCGGCGTCCGGGCTTCTGCCGGTAACTGGACCTGACCATGAACACCCTGGCTTTCAGCCCGCACTGGCTGCAGGCGTAAGCCAGGGCCGAACCCCATTGGCCAGCTCCGGTCTCAGTGGTCAGGGTTTCAACCCCTTCCTGTCGGGCCAGGTAAGCCTGCATCAGAGCGGTATTGGTTTTGTGGCTGCCGGTTGGTCCCACGCCCTCGTACTTGTAAAAAATTCTGGCCGGAGTGTCCAGGTATTTCCTCAGGGCTGAAGCCTGAATCAGCGGGGTGGGCCGGAACCTGGAATAGACTTCAAGAACCTCGTCCGGGATGGGGACAAATTTTTGCCTGGTAATCTCCTGCTGGATAAAGCCCCTGGGAAAAACTGGTTCCAGTTCTTCCGGCCGGAGAGGTTCACGGGTAGCCGGGTTAAGGGGCGGGGGAGGCAATTCCGGCAGGTCGGCTTTTAGGTTATAAAAATTCTCTGGTAAGTAGCTCGGGTGGCGTGAAGCATATCTTGCCATCTTTTTCCTCCTTTAATCCTGGTCAATGGAAATAGAAATCAAGCGGTTTAAATAAAGGATGACGGAAAGGAGATAGACTTCGGGCGGACTAAGCCGCCCACCAGAACCAGGCAGGAAGGGAAAAAGAGACACCGGTGGGGAACTTAAGGCGATTAGTCCGGTGCGTAATCAGAATCAACATCAGCGATTATTTTAGCCGGATGAAAACATTTGTCAAGAGCTGACCTTTTCGGTTAAGACGATAGAAACAAATCATCCCGGGCTTCCCGGGCCGGA
>JANLGB010000136.1:0-3519 GCA_024653405.1 Candidatus Saccharicenans sp. | reverse complement strand
ATGCTTTATTTGATGACCAATCTGCCTGAAACCATGAAGAAGAAAAAATAAGGGAATGACCTGCCTCCGAGGTGAACACTTACTCTCCTTGCATTGTAACACGAGATTGCATAAATTATTAGGACAGGATTATGACCAGAAATAGATTTCGGCGCCGGTGGCTGCTGCTGTTGCCAGCGATTCTATTTTTCTCCCTGAGTTTGTTTACCGATTTACCGCCGGTCCAGCCGGCAGGTCTGCGACTGGTCCTGGTTCCAAAGTACCAGCCCCGCCTGGAGGCCATCCTTGGAAGAGAAAAGATAGAATGTCTGCAGGAACTTCAGGACAGCTATATTATGCGACTGGACAGGGAAGAAGGCTTAAGGCTGAGAAGCCACGGCCTTAAATTCAGGCTTTTGACTGTGTACGACCGCGGCCTGGTTTATGCCCTGGCCAGGGCCAGCCGGGCGGCCGACCTGGAATTAATCCGCAGTCGTTTTCGGGCCATTTTTCTTGAAGGTAATGATTACCTGCTGCTGGCTCGAGAGCCGGCTGAGCTGGAAGAGCTGCCGGTTAATATCAGGCGCAGGCTGTTACCGGCCAGCGGTCATTCCCTGGCTGAGTTGACTCTTTTGCCGGAAGAATTTATCTGGCAGCGGGTCCAGGACCAGCTCTACGAACAGCTGGCGGGGGAAGTTTCGGCTGACAATCTGCGCCAGGAGGTGGTTAATCTGCAAAACTTCGGCACCCGTTATGCCCCGACCGGAAACTGTCTCCAGGCCGGCCAGTATATTTACGATCATTTTTCCAGCCTGGGGCTTTCCCCGAGCTACCAGGAATTTTATTACAGCACCTATCTCTGCCGGAATGTTATCGCCCAGGTGACCGGCCAGACATACCCGGAACAGGTGATGATAATCTGCGCCCACTATGATTCCACTTCTGACCAGCGCTGGACCCTGGCGCCCGGGGCTGATGATAATGCTTCGGGCACGGCCGCGGTGCTGGAAGCGGCCCGGATTATATCAGGCCATCCCCTTGACTTTACCGTGAGGTTTATCCTGTTCTCGGCCGAGGAGCAGGGCCTTATCGGCAGCCTGCGCTATGTCCAGGAGAAGCTCAGTCCGGCCGAAAACATCCTGGGAGTCCTAAACCTGGATATGGTGGCCTATGCCGATTACCTGCCCGAAGACCTGGACCTGATCGGCAACAGGTCGTCCGGCTGGCTGGTCGACCGGCTGGCGGCGCTGGTCGGCACTTACGGTCCGGTCCCGGGAAAGAAAATAATAGATGCCTCTTTTGTCTACTCGGACCATGCCCCTTTCTGGGATAGGGGAATAGCGGCAGTCTGCGCCATAGAAGATGCCAGCGTTCCCAATCCTTATTACCACAAGACCACCGATACAGTTGATACCCTGAATTTTGATTTTTATCGGGCGGCAGCCCGGGGTTCCCTCATCAGCCTGGCCGACCTGGCCCAGGTGATCAGGCCCGGCTATCCGGCCACTCCCAGGAATTTCAACCTGAGCCTGAGCACCCAGGCTTCGATTTTCAACCATCTCAAGGCCGTGCACCTGAACTGGGACCCGGTGCCGGGAGCGGCTGGCTACAACCTTTACCGCAGCCCGGTGCCACACGCCAATTTCCAGAAAATTAACTCCAGCCTGATTCAGGACAACGAGTATATTGATAACCTGCTGGGGACCGAAGCTGTTTTTTATTACGCGGTGACCGCAGTTGACAGCCTGAACCGCGAGAGTAATTTCAGCCGGGAGCTGGCGGTTAATGCCGGGCTCACGCCGCTCAACTCCCTGCGCCTTTTATTCTGGGGAATTCTTAATTTTTTCTGGAATTGAGAAAAATGGACGGCAGAATTAGAAAAATGGGACTGGCCATAACCGCTCTGGTCATGGGGCTGTGGTGGCTCTGCGGGCCGGTCTCATCGGCCGAGGCGGTAGAAGTCAGGACCTTTTTCACGGTCGGCCTTTTTAATTTCAGGCAGCCGGAGTTCCGTGAGCTTTATGGGGGCCTGCCAGCTTTCGGGGTGGTGGTTGACCTATTCACCAGGTCCAACCTGGGCCTGGCTACCGGGATTGACTATTATCAGGCCCGGGGAGAGGCCCTGACCCTGGAAGGAGAACCGGCTGTTTATCCGGTTAAGTTTCATCGCTGGACTTTTCCGCTTCTTTTAAAATACCGGCTGGTAAGCGGCGGTTTTCAGCTGGCAGCCGGGGCCGGGCTGGCCCTGTCCCTCTATGATGAGACCTGGTCCGGAGTGGAGCTTTCCTACCACGGCCGGAAAATCCATTTCCGGGCGGAAATGGCGACTGATGTCCGGCTCCTCAGCCGTTTATATTTGCGGGCGGCGCTGACTTGGGACTCAATCCCCACCGGAGTGAGCTCGCTCCTCCTTGGTGGGGGGCGGGTGAACCTGGCCGGTCTTGGCCTTCAGGCCGGAATAGGAACGCGGATATAATTCAGGCCGGGTACCCTGGCCATTTATTAATGGAATAAAGCAAGGAGGAAAAATTATGGATAAGAAAGCCACGGAGGAAATTAAAAACCCCAGCCGCCGGGATTTTCTCAAGCTCAGCCTGAGCGGAGCTGCCGGCCTGTGGCTCGGAAGCCGGGCCGGTAAGCTGGAGGCGGCCCCGGCTGCCAGCTCTGATTATGGTCCGCTCTTTGCCACCAAACCGCTGGATGTGGTGCGGGTGGGGTTCGTCGGCGTCGGTGGCATGGTCCATGTCCAGAATTTCCTGAACATCGAGGGCGTGGAAATAAAAGCCATCTGTGACCTCGTCGAAGCCAAGGTGGTCCGGGCTCAGAACTGGGTGGAAGCGGCCGGTTTCCCCCGGCCTCGAGGCTATTCCCGCGGACCCTGGGATTTTAAGAGGATGTGTCAGGAAGAAGACCTGGACCTGGTTTTTACCGCCACTCCCTGGGAATGGCATGTTCCGGTCTGTGTCGAGGCCATGAAGAACGGCAAGCACGCAGCCACCGAGGTTCCGGCCGCCATAACTCTGGAAGAGTGCTGGCAGCTGGTGGAAACGGCCGAAAGATATAAAAAGCATTGCCTGATGATGGAAAACTGCTGTTATGACCGGGTGGAGCTAATGAGCCTGAACATGGTCAGGCGGGGCCTGCTGGGAGAGATTCTGCACGCTGAAGCCGGTTATCTTCACGACCTGCGCGATGTCAAGTTCAGCAGCCAGGGTGAAGGGCTCTGGCGGCGGCAGCATTCCTGGACCCGAAACGGCAACCTTTACCCGACCCATGGCCTGGGCCCGGTGGCCCAATGCCTGAATATTAATCGGGGCGATGCCTTCGATTACCTGGTTTCTATGAGTTGTCCCTCGCGCGGGCTGCAGCTTTATGCCCGGGAAAAATTCGGGCCCGATTCTCCCCAGGCCAGGGAGAGGTTCGCCCTGGGCGATGTTAATACTTCCCTCATCAAGACCAGGCTGGGCAAGACGATTATTCTGATTCACGATACCAACCTGCCGCGACCCTATACCAGGATTCACCTGATACAGGGGACCA